>NZ_JBHIOP010000061.1:0-2331 GCF_042195625.1 Bartonella sp. AP9QHHD
CAACACCGTGTAGAAAACCTGTTGCCATTTTATACTCCTTTAAATGGTTGGCTAATGAAATGAATGGGAAAAAAATGAGGGTTGGATTTGAAATCTCACCCTTTAAAACAGTAAAACATAAGAATTTTGGTTCACTCGCATTTCAAATGCGAGTGAATAGTAAAGGGTAGCATTTCAAATGCGAGTGAATAGTAAAGGGTAGCATTTCAAATGCGAGTGAATAGTAAAGGGTAGCATTTCAAATGCGATCCTTTGAAAACAACAATATGTAAAATAATTTTTTAAAAGCATATTGACACTAATAAACCCTCATGTTAATCGAATCATAAGTGCTAGAAACACTAAACCATTAGCGGATAGGTCACGTAAGATCTCTCCCATGCATTTAAAATACTGATTGTCTTTTATGCTATTATTGGCATATAACGATTTTGTCGGGTGTAGCTATGCTATACAATACCTTCTCACGAGGGGAAGACATAGCGACGGACTAATGGCCGTGTTTCTAACGCCCGGCACCCTTGGGGGTGTCAATAGAGACATTAAAACCATTAGGAGTTCATCATGAACAATTTAGTGACAATCAACAATGATGGCATCGTTGTCACAACCTCTTTAAAAATTGCTGAGGGTGTGGGGAATACGCATAAAACAGTTATACAGTTAGTACGCAATAATCGTAAGGATTTTGAAGAGTTTGGTTCACTTGGATTTGAAATCCAAGTGAGTAAAAGAGACGGTAAAGGTGGTCAAAAGAGAGAAGTTGCTATTCTCAACGAACCACAAGCCACTCTACTCATGACCTATATGCGTAACAATGATACGGTGCGTGCGTTTAAAAAAGCACTCGTTAAAGCTTTCTATGATTTAAAAAACCAGTTAATTGATAATGACCGTGATACACGCTTTGATTTTCCAAGAAACTGGGACGAAATGGGACCTACTGAAAAAGCTGTTTATATTTATGGACCGCTTCACATGCATCTTGTTAAAGCCTTTACACTAGCAGAAGAGAGCAAACATTATAAAACGCTTGTTGAAGAAGCCAAGCGAGTTTTAGTAAGCCCTGTTGCAAAAGTAGCTTAAATTAAAAACATGATTTTATCTCCTCGCCTTGAGGCGGGGAGGTGGTTAACAGTATAAAATATCTTCACATAATACACATTATACGTATAATACGTATTATACATTAAAGATAGGATGTGCATATGAAAAAATATAGTTTTACAGATGTAAACCGCGGGGCAGGCGATATTTTAGACGAGGCTATGTCTACACCTGTAGCTTTGACAAAGCGAGGGCGTGAAAAAATCATTATGCTTCCTGTTGATTTATATCATGAATTAATAAAAGCGCGTTCTGGTGCACAATCTTTTGTTTATGCAGATGCACCGCAAAATATATTAGACGATTTAGATCGTGGTTTAGATGATATTTTAAATGGCAACGAACATGTTTAAAGCGGGGGATGTTGTTCAATATTATTATTTATCCAGTATTCCATAAAACATTATCCCTTGAGAGTGAGGAAGAGATCAAACAGCGTGAAGTGTTGGAACTTTGCTAACATTTGTTTCACGTTCAGCATGCCAAGCGTCATAATTAGCTTGCATACGTAACCATATAGCAGCTCCATCACCAAACATTTTGCCAAGACAAGCGGAAATAGCAGGAGAAACAGGCTTTTTTGCGTTCAGAATATCGTAGAGATGTTGGCGTGATATACCAAGCATCTGCGCAATTTCTGATTTTGTTTTGCCTGTCTCAGGAATAATTTCTGCTAAAACTTCTCCTGGATGAGTAGGACAACGGTTTTTATCTCTTTGTGCAGGAATGTCATTCATAACTGTATCCTTAGTGATATTGTTCAAGATCAACACGGTAAGCATTACATGAGTCAAATTCAAAGGTAATACACCATGGTCCGTTAACGTGGACAGTGTAACGAGTGGGTGAATATCCAATCAAAGAATGAAAGTTGAATCCTGGAAGATTCATATCTTCTGGTCTTTCAGAAATATCTAAACGATCAAGACGAACCATGATACGTTTTACAAGTTTCTTATCAATCTTGGATGAATTTCCCGTTTTGAATAATTCTGCCAATGTTTTGCTTTTAAACGTTTTAATCATTCTTTTATATAGCGTAAAATACTGTTAATGTCAACAAATAGCTTACATTATAAGTGCTAAAATGGAAAAAACAGTAACATCCCATTAGAAACCCTTATCGTCTAGACTTGTTTTTCTTTTCTCCACCTCATGCGTAAAGAGAAGAATAGGTGCATGGAGGGGATAAATTTGCACGTTAACATCAAGGATTTTACAAAC
>NZ_JBHIOP010000062.1:0-86947 GCF_042195625.1 Bartonella sp. AP9QHHD
CTTTTTTCGTTAGCAATACTGATTGGACTATCAATTTTTCCTCACACCCTAAAGGCACCAACAACTTTCACGCAACAAAGCTCCATCGACCTTCATGCAACAAAGCAATTTATAATTATCCATGGTAAACAAAACCTCTGGAGATAAGTCTTAGATATGTATTAAAACTTCCATCGTTGATTGAACTTAATCTGCGTCTTTGCGAATGACGATAATAAGCAAGCCGTTAATCCAGCTCTTAAATACATTTACGATAATCCCGCGCGCCTCCCCTTCAGTTTCCACACAAAAAAACGCTTTAGCGTTCTTTCTCAAGAGAACTCTTTATTCTTCTTCATCACTTACTTGTGGTGGGGGTGGTAAAATATAAGAGCCTGAAAGCCAACGATTAAGATCAATAGCTCGGCACCGTGTGGAACAAAAAGGATAAGAAGATTTTTGTGACATCTGACCACAAATAGGACAAGGATGCGGAGGACGGGTCTCTTTTTGCAAATTTAGCTCTTTTTGTTCTTGGCACACCTTTGTCATTGGCTTCTTCATTAACTTTTCTTCTGTTGCTTTTTTTTCATTTTTGCTTTTCTCTTTTTGTTGCTTTTCACCTTGCATTGATCTTACCTTAAAGTTTTTCTAATGCGTTTGTTCAGCCCAGTGAGTGAAAAGTGGATAGTGATAAGCGGTCAAGAGATCGGCTGTTTCAGCCAAAGGCAATCCCACAACATTAGAATAAGAACCCGTGATATGGACAACAAAAGCCCCTGCTTTTCCTTGGATAGCGTAGCCACCTGCTTTCCCTTGCCATTCTCCTGAAGCAAGGTAAGCCTTCATCATGGCAGAGGTTAAGCGTCTAAAGCGAACACGACTTTCAACCAATTTTACGGTTATTTTTCCACGTTCATTGAGCGCACAAATGGCACCATAGACCTTATGCGAACGCCCAGAAAGGTATCGTAAACATTCATAAGCCTCATCCTCGCTTTCTGGTTTGGGGAAAATGGTCCGCCCAACAGCCACCACGGTATCAGCCGCCAAGATAATCATTTTCTGTCCAGGTAATTTTTCTTGACCATTCTGCAACTCGTCTTGACCATTCTGACTGTACCAGCGCAAAATTTTTTGGGCTTTCAGTGCTTTTTCTTTTGCCAAACGTTTGGCAAGGTTTGCAGGATGTTCTTTTAATTTTGGCGTTTCATCAATATCGCTTGCATAAACCTGCTGGGGATCAATCCCTATTTGTGCCAAGAGCGCTAAACGCCTTGGCGAAGCGGAGGCAAGCACCAAATGAATTTCTTCTGTAAGAGTATCTGCCAAACGTTTTTCCCCCCACTCTCTTATATTTCTCATTTCCACCCCTTCACAATCGACTTCCCTCTCACCCCCTTAAGCACCCCCTTTTTAAGCGCCCCTTTAGCCTCCCTTTTAAGCGCTATTGATCTCCTTATCCTTTTTCCGCATCGATTTTACAGTTTTTCAAGGCTCTTCAAACACTCCCCTTTTTTCACTCATGAAAAGCAAACTAAAAAACTGTTAAAAAATAATAGAAATAATATGATAGCTTTTAGAAAAAAGTGCAAGCCACCCACGAGGCTACTTATAGCGATATGTAATACGCCCTTTTGTCAAATCATAAGGTGTCATTTCCACCATGATTTTATCACCGGCCAACACCCTAATACGATTTTTCCGCATTCTACCAGCGGTATGAGCAATAATTTCATGATCATTTTCCAGTTTCACACGAAACATCGCGTTAGGTAAGAGTTCAGTAACGATACCAGAAAATTCTAAAACTTCTTCTTTTGACATAAACAAACATTTCCTTTACAGTGCACATATTTTGTTAAGCTGCGCGTTATTTCCAGCGTTCATATCCTATTTTCTTAAGTTTGTGAATAAAAATTCCACAAAAAGGGAAAGGTTTTTCAAGTTTACTCTCTCATGTTCTCAAAAAACGTCATCCCACACCTTAAGAATAAAAACTTTTTTTTCACCAATTTTACCCGCTAATTTCCTTCAATTTTTATGATGATTTTGGTTTCAGTGTGACAAGAAATTACGCTAATTTTTTCCCCTAAAGCATTTTCCCAACACCTCTGACTAATCCCTCCACAACTTACTCACAATCATCCTCTCTCCAACTTTTCCTCACCTTCCACACCTTAAACATGCGCCCTTCAGATAAACACCACTCCCCCACGCCAGAAGCCCTTCCTTTTCTCAAAAACCTTCTCCATTCTTCACACACCATTCACAACATGCTTCACTGCCCCACACTTCATACTCTACGCATTTCCCATACAGCCTTCCCCATTTTCTCTCTCTTCACACGCTTCCTCTAAGCCACTCTTTCCATTTATGTTGTTCTTCCTACCTTCGAAAACACGATCCCTATACATTGCGTACCATTAACCACAACGCCTCTAACGACATAAAGCCTTTTCCTTTTTTACACATTTCCGTTTTTACGCTTTTACGTATTTACAGAATAAAGCCAAATGAAACTTCCACACCGCACCACTCTATAAACAATAGTATTACCCCAGCTTCTTGCCTAGCCAATCTCCCCAAGCACTTCAGATCACCCACCCACGGACTTCAGATTCCCCTCAAATGACACCACTTCATCAAGTACCATAAAAGCAAAGCGCTATCTCCTTCACACCATCCTTCACGCATCCCTTCGCACCACCGCCTCTTCCCCCTCTAGTCTGTTCATTCCTATTCCGCCCCCACACTCTCTTCTCCCTTCAATCTCCCGCAGGCTTCATCCCAGCTTACCACTCCATTCACAAAAACTCTTTCCCCCATTTATCTCACCACATTCCATGCCATGCCAAAAGCATACACAATGCACAAATCCTCTACTCCTTTTTCACGAATATACGTTTTCACGCTTTTACATATTTACAGAATAAAGCCAAATGAAACTTCCACACCGCACCACTCTATAAACAATAGTATTACCCCAGCTTCTTGCCTAGCCAATCTCCCCAAGCACTTCAGATCACCCACCCACGGACTTCAGATTCCCCTCAAATGACACCACTTCATCAAGTACCATAAAAGCAAAGCGCTATCTCCTTCACACCATCCTTCACGCATCCCTTCGCACCACCGCCTCTTCCCCCTCTAGTCTGTTCATTCCTATTCCGCCCCCACACTCTCTTCTCCCTTCAATCTCCCTCCGCTTCATCCCAGCTTACCACTCCATTCACAGAAACTCTTTCCCCATTTATCTCTCCACATTCCATGCCATGCCAAAAGCATACACCCCACATAAAGTCCCAGCTTCCTTTTTTACATATTTCCGTTTTTACGCTTTTACATATTTACAGAATATAGCCAAATGAAACTTCCACACCGCACCACTCTATAAACAATAGTATTACCCCAGCTTCTTGCCTAGCCAATCTCCCCCAAGCACTTCAGATCACCCCTCAAACGAGATTATTTCATCAAACGCGACAAAAAAATCCAGCCTAAAATACTCATCATACACTCTAAAAACACCTTGATAAATTGATATGCCTGATATCACTCCCCCTATAAGCTCCCCTTCTAATCATGATTTCGGAGCCGCGTGAGAGGGACAAAACAAGCCGTTAAGTTCTGGGGGTCAAGGACGCCGTTAGGCGCCATGTAATGGTCTCCTTGACCTTAAGAACCTAGGATTGTTAGTCCCCTCATTAAACGCGGGTCTGATCTCATGATTTTGGTGAGCGTTCCGGAGAGTTTGAGAGGCGGAAAGCCTCTCATTAAAAAATAAAGTTTATAAATAAAAACTATTTTCATTTGCCAATCTTCTGAAATTACTTTATCACTTAAAGTGTAATTTTGATCGTCCACGCAACGATCAACAGGGAACTAAAAGCCCTAAACCCTAGCGTACAATTGAACCCACTCTTGTGGGTATCCCGGAATTCCGGGAGTTTTTGCTATGTCCAGGTGCGTTTCCGCACTAAAAGCAAAAAAGCTGACTAGGGTTCAGTACTTTTAGACTCCCGGAATACCAATGCGAGGGCGCTCGCAACCGGAGGGGGGCTTGAAATGCAAACCAAAAATCCACATTTTATCGACATTTCTGATTAAGCAAAAGACGCGATTTATAATCCATATTTCGCACTTTTTTAAAAAGTACCCAATCTTATAGTCTTTGAGATTATTTTGATTTTTCTTGCCAATCTCCTGAAATTACTTTATTGATAAGCACGTGTTTTTGATCGTCCACGCAACGATCAAATAGGGAGCTAAAAGCCCGAAAGCTTAATACATAAATTTATCCCGCATTGCGGGTATCCCGGAATTCCGGGAGATTTTGCTATGTCCAGGTGCTTTAAGCACTAAAAGCAAAAAGCTGATTAAGCTCAGTACTTTTAGACTCCCGGAATACCAATGCGAGGGCGCTCGCAACCGGAGGGGGGGCTTGAAGTGCAAACCAAAAATCCAAATTTTATCGATATTCTGATAGGCAAAAGAATTCGTCATAGAAGAATTGCCATGGGACTTTCCCAAAAAGAATTAGGAAGCTATTTAGGTGTCAGTTTTCAACAAATCCAAAAATATGAAAAAGGCTTCAATCGTGTAAGCGCAGGGTGTTTACTCAAAATCGCCCAAAAACTGGAAGTTCCCATAAGCTTTTTTTATGCAGATATTGCCACAAAAGAAAATCTTTCAACACATGCCGCACACTATGATCAAGAAACATACAGCGAAAAAGAACATTCCCTTTTGAAAAATTTTAGAGAGCTCCAGCCGAAAAAACAAAAAGCAATCTTATGGTTGATTTCTGATTAAGCAAAAGTGCACACAAAGCATAAATTCTCCGCATCATTTTACGGACATACGTTTTTATTTTACGGATCAACGTTTTGATGCTTCTCCACATTTACAGAAAGCAGCCAAACGAAACTTTCAAATTCCCCCCGCACCACTTTGTAAACATAGGTTTGTCAACAATACAGCTTCTTACTCTACAATTCCCCTGCTGATTTCAGATCACGACACCACAAAGGATAATGTTGCATCAAACGCGACAGATACGTCCTATTTTAAAATATTCTTGCCCCTTCACCACCCTAAAGTAAGATCACGCAAAGCACCGGTCAATCCCACTTCAAAAACAACTTTCCCCACACCCTCTCTCCTCTCTCGTCAACACACCCACCTCTTCATCCAAACTTCTCCTCCCCTTCATAAAACTCTTCATCCCCACACCCCAATCTTCTCTCCACATTCCATGCCATGATAAAATCATACACCACGCATAAAGTCCCAGCTTCCTTTTTTACAAATTTCCGTTTTTACGCTTTTGCATATTTACAGAAAGCAGAAAATCTGTAAAAAATGCATTATACAATAACGTTTTCAACAACTGTCATCAAAATCTCGCCTCCCTTTTCATCTAAATCCCCCTATTTTCACTTAAATCATAGATATAAACCGCCCTATTATTGTATTGAGCAGCATAAAATTTTTCGAAAAATTCTAACGATCAAAAGGGGTCATAAGAAGCATTTTACGACTTTTAAAAGAATTTTTATTTACACCCAGTGCTTTTTTGTAACGTAGAAGAGCACATTTAATTAATTGACTATAAGAAAGTTTGAAATGAGAGAAGCTCTTCGTTTTTCTCATTCAACATCCGCAACGATAACTTATCCTTATAAGTCAATATTTTTTCGTAATACAAAACGTGCCAAAAGGAATATACTTATGTTGCATATTCACGCGCTTGTTTTAAAGAAAGATCTCTCAACGCTCCATCACACCCATTTTGCAAAACGCTACCCGTAAAGGAATGGTAAGCTCCCATGAAGTGTATAAAATCCATTCAGCCCCCCCCTATCTTTACGCTTATGGAAAAACAAGTTTACGCTTATAGAAGAACAAGCCGGCATCATCACAAAAACTCTGCCAGCTCCCAATGTTGCAGACAGCCTTCAGTTCAAGAGACACTTCATTAAAGGCATGCCTTTCTTGTACAGTTTTGACCCACATGGCCCACTCACTTATGATGTATAAGCCAAGTAATTTTAATTGATTTAATATGAGAGAACTGGTGATGAGAAATTTTATTATATTCAGCAACGCGCTTCACGGTAAAAAAAATGGTTATTTATTATTATAAATCAATATATTAATAAAGAAGAGAGTCATCATCAAGACGCTTACCTTTTTCTAAAAAAAGGCTTCACACTGAAAGAAAACATCTAAAACTTAGATAAAAAAAAAGGTTTGCCTCTAATAAACAAACCTCTGCAGAAAATTATTCACATAACTTTCAAAATTTTAAATTAATCCCTCTAGAAGCAATAAAAAGCTTTAGAAGCACCAAAATGAATACAAAAACTTATTTAACACAATGTTAAGAAAAATCAAGAACAAAAAATTTTTATCGTTAATGCACCTTTAAAAAAACGAGGCTTTTTAACCCACGCGGCTCAAAAGTCCGGGGCTTCTTCTACAAACGCCTCCAAGCCAATCAATCCCTTCATCTCTCTCAAAAGACAGCATAAAAGGTGCACAGTACAAGTCTTCGCTAAAAAAAATATCAATCGCCAGCGCTCATAAAAGCCAGCGTTAGTATAAAAGATCAGATTATCGAACAATCTTGCTGAAATGTCTTCCCAATAAATAAAAAAGAAGCGGATTCTTAAATATTTCCGCCTCTTTAACAATAAAAATTATGATGAGGGATTATTAAAAAATTTCAAGACTGTGAAGGGAACCAATTTGATAACAATTCATACCTTACAGGATCATCGGCACATTGTCCACCACCACATTCCAGTATGGTAGAAATCAAATTTGCCGCAATCAAAAACACAAATAAGAAACTTGCCGTTTTACTCAAGGCTGGAAAAGGAGAAAATTCTTTGAACTTGTGTGCCAATTCGCCTAAAATCATGACAAATGAGACAGCAAAGATACAAAGGACAGAAATAATGAAAGCCCAAGTATAAAAATGCAATCCAAAGAACGTTGAACCATATCCTAAATCATCGGGTGTGATATGCAAAAACACTTGCCGTGCTGCCACAGCACTGGTTACCATACAACCAAGAATAACCATACCATAATGGGTATTTTTCACCTTATGGTGAATATTGAGTAAGAACCCACAACCTGCCAGCATCAATCCAACGCGCTGCAGCAAACAAAGGGGACAAGGTAACTCAAACTTTACCAATTGATAATAAAAAGCCACCACCAAGACAATAGATAACCCAAAGAGTCCTAGCGTATTCATAAAGATGACGAAGTGAGGATTTTTTTGTTCAACATGTTCCATGGCTATTCTCTCAAAAAGATAAATTTAAAGTAGAAGTTGCGTGATGATTGAAAGTGAGAAGAATGACAACGAATAAAATTGCCCACAAAGCATAACTTATATTTTTTTTACCACACATAGTCGTTACTGCAGTACCTAAAGCGATTAAAAATGGAAGAAACATAGCTTTTAAATCTCCTTTACATCCGTTGTTTAACTCTTATTTATTTCAGCGTTCACCATATTACAAAATTGGGCAAAAAAGAGACCATGGATTTATTATTCACAATTCGTCACTCGCGATTGATATTGCCATTATATTTAAGTGAAAAAACGATATAATCGCTCAGAAGCACATCTCAACAAAAGCGTTAAAAGCACAAAAGCGTTGATTATTCGCTTCCCCTTATATCAGCCATTGTTAAAGATATATCGACAATTATAAAGATTATATCCCCTATAAAGATTATATCCCCCACTCACAAAAGAATCACTTGAACAACAAAATAAATAGGCTTTGAAATCGAGAGATATACATCTCTTTTTTTCTCAAAAGAATATCCTCATTTTGCAACACATTTTTGACATAAAAATCTCTTTTTCTCATAAGCAATGTTTCAAATTGCAACAGATTTTATATCATATGGTGATCTTGTTTATTTTAGCAAATAAAAAATAAGACATTTTTTTAAAAAAAACTTATAATCAATGGCTTTTTCCCAATACATTTTTCCCTCTTATCTTAAATAAAAGACAATACCGCAAGCTCAACAGCCTCATGGGTCCCACGCCACCCCGTGACATTGCCCTCCCCCCTCACAAGAAGTGCTTCATGCCTTCAATACTTTAGTTTTTCATCTCTCGAGATCCCCTTTAAATTTTTAGCTTTCCGCCTTATTTGAAAAATAACTGTTTCTCTGTCATCAATTGGCTTTGCAAAAAGAATATAAAACTTTAAAAAAATAATGATAAAGAATCGCATTGAACCTTTGAAAAGGATAGAGAATGATGAAAAAATCATGTGATGTGGCGATTTTAATGGGGAGCCAATCGGATTGGCAAACGATGTGCCATAGTGCAGATATTTTGACGAATCTTGGTATTTCTCATAGTTCGCATATTGTCTCAGCACACCGAACTCCTGAACGCCTTTATCAATTTGCCAAAGAAGCAAAAGAAGCAGGGTTTAAAGTTTTAATTGCCGGTGCGGGGGGTGCAGCGCATCTTCCAGGTATGTTAGCAGCCCTTACTCCTCTTCCTGTTTTTGGCGTTCCAGTGCATTCTCACTCTCTTTCTGGTCAAGATTCTTTGCTTTCAATCGTGCAAATGCCAGCAGGGATACCCGTCGGCACATTAGCAATTGGCAAAGCAGGCGCAATTAATGCAGCACTTTTAGCCGCAGCCGTTATGGCCGTTTATGACCATGATCTCGCCCAACGATTAGAAGATTGGCGTCAACAACAAACAGCCAATGTCGCCCAAACGCCTGTAACGGAGGTTTAAAATGGCACCGTTTTCCACCCCCCCCTCGTCCAACACCACCTCGTCCAACACCACTCCCTTCACCATGTTACCTCCAGGCAGCGTCATTGGTTTAATCGGGGGGGGACAATTAGCGCGGATGCTCGCCATAGCGGCCGCAGAATTAGGATTTCGAACCGTTATTTTTTGCCCTGAAGCCGATTGCCCAGCCGCTCAAACAGCAAACAACCATATTGTTTCCTCCTATGACGATATATCAGCTTTAGATCATTTTATTTCTCAGTGTGATGTTGTCAGCTATGAATTTGAAAATCTTTCGCTTCAAACGGTTCAATATGTAGAAAAGAGTAAGCCTGTTTATCCTTCTTCCAAAGCATTAGAGATCACGCAAGATCGACTTTTTGAGAAGCAATTTTTGCGTGATCAAGGGATTGGCACCGCGTTATGGCACGCTGTTGACAATTCTTCTTCTCTTCTTTCCGCTCTTGATACCTTAGGCGGACGTGGTCTTTTAAAGACGCGTCGTTTTGGTTATGACGGAAAAAACCAGATCAAGCTTGATCACCCAGATGAACAAACCCTTGACGAAGCCTTAAGGACTTTTCAGGAACAGCCTTGTATTTTAGAAGAAATAGTCCCTTTTTTATCGGAAATTTCGGTTCTTTCGGCACGTACAAAACAAGGAGAACATATTTTTTATGACTGCCCTGAAAATCAACACAAAAATGGTATTCTTCATAAGTCCTTTGTTCCATCACATATTCCACTTGACGTGCAAAAAGCAGCTCAAGAAATCAGTGTAACAGTCATGGATGCCCTCGATTATGTTGGTGTTCTTTGTATTGAACTTTTTGTCTTAACGAATGGTCATCTTTTAGTGAATGAATTAGCACCGCGTGTCCATAATTCTGGTCATTGGACACAAAAGGCATGCATAACTTCACAATTTGAACAGCATATCCGTGCTATTTGCGGACTTCCCTTAGGCAGTCCCTATCGCCATAGCGATTGCCAAATGACCAATCTTCTTGGTAACAATTTTAGCACGTTAAAATATTTTCTGAAGCAAGAGCGCACCTCGATCCATTTATATGGCAAAAGCACTGTTCACCCCAACCGCAAAATGGGGCATATCATCCAATTACTGGGACCAGCCAACAAATCTTAAGCCCACATATATACAAATACTTTTTCACACTTTTCCCCCAAATGAACTGAAAAAACAACCTCTCCCCCCACACCGATATCCATCGGCTTCAAAAGCGCCCCTAACCTTTTAATTCTCCCCTGAAAGGGCGTGAAGCCCTCCTACAAGCTCCTTCTCTCTTAAAAACATCACCTCTTCCCCCTCCAAACCGCTTCATCCTACACGAACATCTCATCCGCCCTCAAAAACAACCTCTCCCCCACACACCGATATCCAAGCAGTACAACAAGCGCTCCCAACCCTTCAACTCCACCCCCTAGCTCTTCTCCCCTTCCTTTTCTCAAAAATATCCCCCCACGGCTAAAAATAATCCACCAGCCCCCAACTTCACTACCCCTCCACCTCCCACAGCATAAATATTCCCCTATAACATACGCAGCCCCTTCATTTTTCTTTTAATGCCAATCTTTAAGCCTTTTAATTCCAACCTTTAGAGGATAAACTTACCTCTTGCGGCCTATAGAGAGCATTCTAACAATGCGTTCTCATTGCCTCTAGTCTCCCTTCTTGTGTTCATTCTTTCACAAAAGTGCCAAGCGCCGCTCCGCACCACCCCTTGAGTTTCATGTCAAAGATATAATTACAGTACTAAGCTTATCCATCATAGCAATATCCTCTCTCCCCTCATAAGGCGATATTACCTGTGTCGTATTTTCTAGGGCTTGAAGCGTCTCTCCTTATTTCATTTCGCGATAAGGCTTAAAAGAGCAGATGTACATACACTCCACACTGAAAGAAAACCGTAAATTTAGCTTACACGCTAAAACACCAACCGCTTAAAATATCACTCACTTTAACATTTGTAATATTTGTGACCTCCGTTATGTCTATCGCCTTCGTTCTTTCCCCTATAAAGTTACATTATTCAAATTTGCGCGCCTAACCGCGCTCAAGGACGAAGATTCCTGTGCCGATCTGTCAACAATCAAGCTTCTCTTAAGTAAATTCTAGCCAATATGAACACTTCATATTAAATGCCTCTTCTCCTATAGTTTAGTGATAAAACATAATTGTACTCACAAAACGAATCTTTTATACAGCGGCACGAAAAATTGTACATGCCTCATAATAATAAAGGGAAGATGCGCTACAGACGTAGCAAGTCATTCGTATTATCATTTTAACAACTACAGAAATCTTTTTTCATTTCATAAACATAGTCTGAGAAACTGAGTTATTCGCTTTATCAAAAGACAAAACCCTCAAGAAACAAACGAATATCAACATGACAAAACCAAACCTATCAAATGCATCACCAAAAGAACAAAATGATACATCTTCTCAATGGGACTTAGTCCTCGATATCCAAAAAGAAGTTAAGGAAACATTAAAGGCTGGTGTTGTTTCACTGAGAGAGTTTATATTCATAATTTTTATAAGCATCTGTTTATACATTTTCCTCTCAATATTAGGCAGTGCGGATAAACCTCAGATGAATGTAGCAACTGCAATCGGGCTGATATGCGCATTAATTCTGTACGGTTCGATACCAATC
Source organism: Bartonella sp. AP9QHHD (assembly GCF_042195625.1). NCBI lineage: Bacteria > Pseudomonadati > Pseudomonadota > Alphaproteobacteria > Hyphomicrobiales > Bartonellaceae > Bartonella > Bartonella sp. AP9QHHD. The sequence continues at coordinate 11,455 of NZ_JBHIOP010000062.1, forward strand.
TCTTTGGTGCTACGGATCATAGTAAAGAAGAAACTGAAAAAAGTAATGAAACAACTAGACGAAGCGGTTGCTAATCAAAATACAATAAGGAGAGAAAATGACTGAAGCTATAATATTAGGGCGCATTCTAGGGATCATTGTCGGTTGTGCAATAATAACATTATCCGTTTGGCTTGTTTATTCTACCATTAAATATCGAAAACTGTACCGTAAAGCGCTTACAGGACTAAACTTAGCAATTCAAAAATGTAATAAAGAAATTAATAAATAAAAAAAGTCGTGAAAAACGTGGTATTAAAATACCATAATCCTTATTTTCATATTTCTAGACGTATTTAATGTGATTACCAGTTATTGATGACCCATATTGAGGGTATGAGATTTTTCATAAGGGGACGTTTGAAACTATCGGCATGATATTATGTGCGTATAGCCAATACAAGAAACAATTCCAACGGCTCCCCCTCTTCCCCACTTCAAGCATTTCAGCCGGCGCACGCACCTGACAGGGCCTTCACGAGCCCGCAACAAACAAGCCCCTTACGTTTTAAGAAGCCACCTTGCCCTTAACAACAAAAACCACACCACTTCAACAATCCAACGGCGTCCCCTCTTCCCCCCACTTCAAGCATTTCAGCCGGCGCACGCACCTGACAGGGCTTCACGAGCCCGCAACAAACAAGCCCCTTACGTTTTAAGAAGCCACACCTTGCCCTTAACGACAAAAACCCACACCACTTCAACAATCCAACGGCTCCCCCTCTTCTCCCCACTTCAAGCATTTCAAGCCGGCGCACGCACCTGACAGGGCTTCACGAGCCCCCACAAACAAGCCCCTTACGTTTTAAGAAGCCACACCTTGCCCTTAACGACAAAAACCCACACCACTTCAACAATCCAACGGCGTCCCCTCTTCCCCCCACTTCAAGCATTTCAGCCGGCGCACGCACCTGACAGGGCTTCACAAGCCCGCAACAAACAAGCCCCTTGCGTTTTAAGAAGTCCCCCTTTGCCCTTAACGACAAAAACCCACACCACTTCAACAATCCAACGGCTCAACAGCGCTCCTGTTCTTGCAACACTCCCTAACAGAGCTTATTTGTTTAAAGCTGAAAAGGCTTTTACTTTTTTCCACTCTTTGTGCTTTTTGGTGTCCTTCTTTTTACGAGAAAATTTTTACCTTCAAGGCAACCATTAACACACCCTAAGGAATTTGTAAGGGATATACCCTTGACAAGAATAAGACTTCTTGTTAAATCTCTCCTACTTTTTTGCAATTTTCACTTATCGTTGTGCTAATGAAGTGGTTAATGCGTACCTTAAGAGTGCGCTTTTCTTTTTGTGATCACAGTGAAAAAGTGTATCGTGTGATGTTATCATGCAAGTACGATATCGCAATGCAATGCTCATAGAGTAAGCAGTCTATTGGGGTTGTAATATTGTATTTTCGTGTTTTAATATTGTATTATAGTATTGTGTTACGTAAACTATTTAAACGGTGAATATGATGAAAATTAAAAATTCGCTTAAAGCACTAAAAGAGCGCCACCGTAACAATCGTTTGGTGCGTCGTAAGGGTCGTGTTTATATTCTTAATAAAACGAACCCACGTTTTAGAGCACGTCAGGGCTAATTCTTTTAGGACTAATTTCTTTAGGATCAATGTTTTTATGCCTACTTTGATTGTAGGCTTAAAAAAATTTTATTGCGTTTTTTTGGTTATAAGTCCGTTGATTACAAGTCTAGTATTTGATAATATTTGGTGATTTATCTTTTGGGGGCTTGTTTTTATGGATTCTTCTATTTTTTTAAAAGCCTTTCGATTTTTTCAGCTGCGTTTTTTCTGTATTTTTCAGCGCGCGTTTTTTCTTTTTTTTGTTGGCGTTTTTTGTTTTGTTCCCTCGAGCTATGGGCAAAATCCTCCTTCTCTTCCTGAAGATCGGCCTTCTCCACAATCGCTTTTACCGTTAGATGATCTTATTCCCAATTCTCCTCCCCCTTCCTCAACGCCCTCCGATTCTGATTCCTCGGCGGTTATTCTTGAAGATCTTGACAAAGAGCAGCTTTCCCATGTTGACAGAGTTAAGCAGCGCAAAGAAGCAGAAATTTCACGTTTACTCAAAGAATTGAAATATTGTGCTGATGTTGCTAAAGCGAAAAAGATCAGTCAACAACTTCAACATTTATGGTCCCAATCGGGGAGTGAGACGATTGATCTTTTAATGTCATGGGCTGAAAATGCACTCAACAGCGACGATTATGGACTTGCGCTTGATTATATTGACAATGCTCTTGCACTTTTACCTACTCATTCTGAAGCTTGGATAAGACGCGCTTGGATTCACATTCAACTGAACGATTTCAAACTTGCCCTGCTTGATCTCAACCATGCTCTTGAACTTGAGCCGCGCAATTATAGTGCTTTTTTTGAACTTGGCGTTGTCATGGAAGCAACGGAGCGTCCAAAACTTGCTCTTAAAGCTTATGAAACAGCATTGGATTACTATCCACAAATGCGCAGGATTCAAAAGCGCGTGCAAGCTCTGTTAGACGAACAATCACCCCAAGCTCTTTAAAACCATTCAAGAACAAGACACTTTACGGCATCCTTTCAAACCTAGATAAGACGCAAGCCGGCTTCACATTCCACTCAATAAACTGCCCCTGCTTATAACCCCCCCCCCCAATTGACAGTGTCTTTTTTTGAAACTTAGCCATTACCATGGAAGCAACAGAGCGTTCAAAACTTGGCTCTTAAGATTGATGAAACAGCATTGGATTACACTCCACAAATGCGCAGGATTCAAAAGCGCGTGCAAGCTCTGTTAGACGAACAATCACCCCAAGCTCTTTAAAACCATTCAAGAACGAGACGCGCTTTACGGCATCCTTTCAAACCTAGATAAGACGCAAGCCGGCTTCACATTCCACTCAATAAACTGCCCCTGCTTATAACCACACCATCACCCCCCCACACAATTCACAGTGCCTTTTTTTGAATTTGGACCTTTTTTGTATTGAAGGCATCTTCCAAACACTGCCAATATGCCCCTTACAGAATTTCTTCTCATAGCAAGCATACGGGCTTCACGCCTAAGTCCTCTTCACGCCGTTTCTTCTTTTCACACCTTCCATCATGGATAAAAAAAAATTGTAAACACGATCCTCAAAAAATACTTTTTGAAAAAAGCTTAAAACATCGCTTAGCGCCTCTGATAAACTGTCATCGTCTGTTTTTTATTTATGAGCTTCAACCATAGCACAGCACATACCGTATCGGCTCTCCTCCACCCCTCAAAGTTGATAAAACAGCCCTGAAATATGGCTTCACAAAGCAAAAACTTCAAAGGTGCAACACCAATTCAACCAACATACTTGAAATAAGAAATATTCCTTTCAAAACTCCTCCAAGCATTACCCCCGAAACATAAAAATCAAGCATTGTCGCAAAAGAGCTAATCAAGCCATTGCCAATAAACCGTTCTACGTCACTCAATCACCCACCCCCACTCATATTTTTTGCTTTTTTACTTTGAATAAGCCATCCATCATACAGCCATTTCGAGCAACCACCAGCAAGGTTATAAAAACTCTCCTGAAATACTTTATGAAAAAGAAGAGAGCGAGGTTATTTTATCTCTAGCAGAAACTCTGAAATTGTTTTATATTAAGGAGGGTGTTCTGCACTTCTCGACAGGAAATAACGTATTCCTGAGACCTTAATGATCTCCAAGGGAGCTGTCCCTGATCAAGCCCGTGGGCTTTTTCATATGGCGCCCACCTATTTGTATAGGTTCCCGGGATCAGCTTTTTCCATCGGCTGTTGTGGATCACCCTTTATTTATATAACTTTTTTACATCAAATTTTTCCAGCTAAAATTGAGAGCGTCCTTTTACATAAGACCAATGACGATACTCTCTTTTCAAGAAATAAAAATTACGATAGGCTTTATTTTATAAAACAGACAGCACTGACAAAATAATCCCCTCTGTGAATCTGCTTCACCCCTTCGCACGCAAGCAACGCAAAAGCGGCTTGTTGCACCAAGATACCCCCTAAAGAGCACACACTTTTTTTCATGCTTTTTTTTTCATGAGCACAGCTCTTGTCCTAACAGAGATTTACAAAACGCCAACAATGGATAAAATACCAGCATCTTATAAAACAATTGACGAGACAATGACAAATAATCCCCTCTGTGAATCTGCTTCACCCCTTCGCACACAGCAACGCAAAAGCGGCTTGTCGCACCAAAATACCCCCTAAAGAGCACACACTTTTTTTCATGAGCACAGCTCTTGTCCTAACAGAGATTTACAAAACGCCAACAATGGATAAAATATCAGCATCTTATAAAACAATTGACGAGACAATGACACAAAATCCCCTCTGTGAATCTGCTTCATCCCTTCGCACGCAAGCAGCGCAAAAGCGGTTTATCGCACCAAGATACCCCCTTATAAAGAGCACACACTTTTTTTCATGCTTTTTTTCATGAGCACAGCTCTTGTCCTAACAGAGATTTACAAAACGCCAACAATGGATAAAATACCAGCATCTTATAAAACAATTGACGAGACAATGACAAATAATCCCCTCTATGAATCTGCTTCATCCCTTCGCACACAGCAACGCAAAAGCGGTTTATCGCGTCGTGATGCTCTTTTAACAGAAGAGCGTGCACTCTTTTCGCAGCGTGCTTGTTGCCACTTTATTGAATACCTTGAAAAGAAGGGAACCGATTTTTCACGCCTCATTTTAGCAGGCTATTGGCCCATTAAATCGGAAATTGACCCGCGTCCTTTACTGGATGCTGTAGCGTTACGCGGTGGGCATTTAGCCTTACCAGCAGTTCTTGATTCCACCACCATGATTTTCCGTGCATTTTCGCCCAGCACGATTTTAGAGCCCATGCGTTTTGGCACCTTTGGTCCGGGTGCAGACAATGACGTTGTTGCCCCCAATAATATTATTGTTCCGCTTTCTGCATTTGATCGTCAATGTCACCGTCTTGGCTATGGAGGAGGATACTATGACCGTGCTGTTGCAGCTCTTGAAAAACAAGGGCATCAAATGATATTATGGGGCATAGGATTTTCATGTCAGGAGGTTTCCTCTATTCCCGCAGCAGAATATGATCTACAGGTACAAGGAATTTTTACAGAAAAAGGTTTCTTAAAATGTTAAAATGTGATTAAAGCGCCTATGCGTTTTTTATTTTTAGGTGACATTGTTGGTAGCACAGGCTGTAAAGCTGTTTTTGAACACCTTCCTCAACTGATTGAGAAATGGCAGCTTGATTTTGTTGTGGTAAATGGTGAAAATGCCTCTGGTGGTTTTGGTCTCACACAAGAAACGTATCAAGATCTTTTGATAACCGGTGTTGATGTTGTCACCACAGGTAATCATGCTTTTTCTCACAAAGAAGCATTGCAGTATGCCCATGAGAGTGATCGTTTTTTACGCCCTGCCAATTTTTCGAAAGAAACTCCTGGAAAAGGTTCTGGTGTTTTTACGGCAAAAAATGGCGCCCGTGTTCTTGTCGCCAATCTGTTGGGCAACGTTTTTATGCCGTGTAAAGTAGAAGATCCATTTGAAACAGCGGAAAATATTCTGCTTGCCTGTTCGTTGATGGAGCAAGCCGATACGATTATTTTTGACTTTCACGCAGAAACGACAAGCGAGAAGCAATGTTTTGGCCATTTTCTTGATGGTCGTGTGAGTGTTATCGTTGGCACCCATACGCATATTCCCACGGCTGACGCGCAGATCTTAGAAGGTGGGAGCGCCTATTTAACAGATGCAGGCATGTGTGGAGATTATAATTCCTCTCTTGGAATGGATAAAGAAGAACCCTTACACCGTTTTCTTTATAAGACGAAGCAAAATCGTTTTGAACCGGCATGTGGTCCTGCCACCCTTTGTGGTTTAGCGGTTGAGATTTCAGATCGCACCGGTTTAGCAGAAAAGGTCTCGGCAGTACGGATTGGTCCTCATTTAAAGCCTGAAGTTCCGGATTTTTGGTAGCTTCTTTTAAGCCGCCCCTTTGATGATCGCTCTCCACTGTGCGCCCTTTGGATGATTGCTCTCCAAGATTTTCTTTTGAGAACTCTATTTGGCAAGACGACTTTTCCAGCCCTTCCCAAATCCCTACTAAAAACACCCCGCCCTCCAATTTACCTAATACAGCAACTTTTCTAGCACAAATAAGTCACTCTTTAAAAAAAAATAAAGGATAAAAGATAAAATTTTTCGTGATTTTTAAAACGATGAGAAGGAGGTTTTATTTGGACATTTCTGCGGGGGGGGGGGAGGAGAAATGTTAACCCCCTTCTCTAGAAAAAGCTTTATATAATAATTTATTATTTAGCAAGAGCCTCTTTAATCTTTTTTTTGATTCTAACGAAAATTTAATCTTAAAATTGCTTTTTGCTTTTTAGGTTTGAGCTCTCTAAAACTTTTCAAAAGGATATGCTCTTCTTTACTTGAAATCCTTTCATCACAGTAATACAAAGCATTTTCTTTTGTTGAGAGATCAGCGTAAAAAAGGCAATAGGAACATTGAGAATATCAGCAATTTCCTGTAAACGCCCAGCTCCTATACGATTAGAGCCTTTTTCATATTTTTGGATTTGTTGAAAAGTCACACCTAACTGGCTACCTAATTTCTTTTGCGACATTCCCAGCATTGCTCTTTTAAAGCGAATTTTTCTGCCTATCGAAATATCGTTAAAGTGTGGATTTTTAGTTTGCACGTCAAGCTCCCCTGCCGGTTGCGAGCGCCTCTTATGCGTATTCTGGGAGTCTGAAAGTACTGAGTTCAGTCAGCTTTTTTGCTTTTAGTGCTAGAGCGCACCTGGACATAGCAAAAACTCCCGGAATCTCGCGATACTTATAAAGCAGGCTAATGTTTCATCTTGGATTTTCAGGCTTTGGGTTTCACCATTCAACCACACTGTACGACGAGAACCCTAGTGCTTGTTCATAAAATAATTTCTGGAGACCAGCAATAAAATTTAAAACAGTGTTTTTATCTCATGAGACAATCAAACACAAAATTGCTTTCTGTTTTTGAGGTTTGAGCTCTCTAAAACTTTTCAAAAGGATGTGCTCTTCTTTACTTGCGATCCCTTCATCACAGCAATACAAGGCATTTTCTTTTGTCGAGAGATCCGTATAGAAAAAAGAAATGGGAACATTAAGAATATCAGCAATTTCTTGTAAACGCCCAGCTCCTATACGATTAGAGCCTTTTTCATATTTTTGGATTTGTTGAAAAGTCACCCCTAACTGGCTGCCTAATTTCTTTTGCGACATTCCCAGCATTGTTCTTTTAAAGCGAATTTTTCTGCCTATCGAAATGTCGTTAAAGTGTGGATTTTTAGCTTTCACTTCAAGCTCCCCTGCCGGTTGCGAGCGCCCTCGCATGAGTATTCCGGGAGTCTGAAAGTACTGAGTTCGAATCAGCTTTTTTTGCTTTTAGTGCTAGAGCGCACCTGGACATGGCAAAAACTCCCGGAATTCCGGGATACCTACAAGAGTAGGTTCATTTTATGATCGAACTTTAGGGCTTTCAGACCCTACTGATCGCTGCGTAGACGACCAAAGTCACCCTTTAAGGTATAAAGGAATTGAAGAAGATTAGCAATAAAATTTAAAAACAGTCTTTATTTTATGAGCTCCACCCCCGCCTCTCAAACTTTTATGCCCGCTCGTAAAAACTCCAAAACCATGAAATAAAACCCACGTTTATTGAGAGGACTAATAACCCTTTATTTTTGAGATCACACCTCCCAAAAGCACACCTAACAACATATCACCCCCTCCCAAAGCCATTTTTGAGAGACATCTTACAGATTTACACTGTGATGCGTTGGATTTTTGCGCCACAACGAGCCAATTTTTCTTCTAATCTCTCAAATCCACGATCAAGATGATAAACACGATTGACGATTGTTTTCCCCTTTGCTGCCAATGTAACAAGAGTAAGAGGGCTGCAATCACAAGAGAAACAACAAGCACGCAAATCCGTCGCCATGATGAGGCCCCCCTTGCAAATTCTCTGTTCCATGAGATGCGTTGCTCTCTCGCCCATCAAGCTTTATTTGCGCCCTCAAGCGATTGAGTTCTTGAACATGCATAAAACGATTTTCGAAAACCGTCTCTGTAATATGCGCGATTCCTTCAGCCCGTGTCATGCACCCCGCGTCATGAGCGCCATGAACGAAACTTAGACAATAATCACGAGCCTCCTCAAGAGTGAGAGAAGCAAAACTTTACACGAAAGAAAAACCATTCCGAAAAGAAAACAGCAGCCACAAAAGCCATACCCTTGAAAGATGGAGATTTGAAAGAACTATTGAGAAAATCATCAAGAATGTACGGCTCCAAAATTCCACAAGCAAGAGAGTAAACCATTAAAAATGCACCAGCCAAGCCCAGCGCCCCAAGCCCAGCCCCTCCCAACAAGCAAACATTGTGTTAAAACGCCCCCAAGCAATCGCCCCCCCCCTCAACCACAGCGCAAAGCATTCAGCATATCTTTGAAAGCTTTACACTGTGATGCGTTGGATTTTTGCACCACAACGAGCCAATTTTTCTTCTAATCTCTCAAATCCACGATCAAGATGATAAACACGATTGACGATTGTTTCTCCCTTTGCTGCCAATGTAACAAGAGTAAGAGGGCTGCAATCACAAGAGAAACAACAAGCACGCAAATCCGTCGCCATGACAGGAGCCCCCCCTTGCAAATTCTCTGTTCCATGAGATGCGTTGCTCTCTCGCCCATCAAGCTTTATTTGCGCCCTCAAGCGATTGAGTTCTTGAACATGCATAAAACGATTTTCGAAAACCGTCTCTGTAATATGCGCGCTTCCCTCAACCCCGTGTCATGAAAGCATGCCGCCCACACAACAGCCACCCCCCAAGCAACCTCTCAAAGCCATTCTTTGGAGCATATCTTTGAAAGCTTTACACTGTGATACGTTGGATTTTTGCGCCACAACGAGCCAATTTTTCTTCTAATCTCTCAAATCCACGATCAAGATGATAAACACGATTGACGATTGTTTCTCCCTTTGCTGCCAATGCTGCAATCACAAGAGAAACAGAAGCGCGCAAATCCGTCGCCATGACAGGAGCCCCTTGCAAATTCTCTGTTCCATAGACAGTTGCCGTCTGCCCATCAAGCTTTATCTTTGCCCCTAAGCGATTGAGTTCTTGAACATGCATAAAACGATTTTCGAAAACCGTCTCTGTAATATGCGCGATTCCTTCAGCCCGTGTCATGAGCGCCATGAATTGCGCTTGGAGATCAGTTGGAAAAGCAGGATAAGGTCCTGTTTTAATATCAACGGGCATAATTTTGGTGTTCTTTGGATTTCGCTTAATATGAATTCCTTGAGGTTCTATTTGAATCTCGAGTCCTGTTTTTTGGAGCACCTTAAGCACCTTTGTGAGATGATTAGGATTTGCATTTTTAAGAAAGACATCTCCTCCCGTCATAGCAACAGCCATTGCATATGTTCCCGCTTCGATTCGATCAGCAATAACGCGTACTCTAGCACCGTTGAGTTTTTTAACCCCTTCAATTGTAAGCGTTGTTGTTCCTTCACCGGTTATTTGAGCCCCCATAGCATTCAGGGTTCGAATAAGGTTTGTCACTTCTGGCTCACAAGCTGCATTCTCAAGAGTGGTTGTTCCCTTTGCCATTGTCGCCGCCATCAGCAGCACATGGGTTCCACCAACAGTGACTTTAGGGAAACGATAGTGAGCACCTTTTAACCCCTTTAGCGCTTTTGCATGAACATATCCATTTTCGATAGTAATCTGTGCGCCTAAAGTTTTAAGTCCCTCAAGGATAAAATCGACAGGTCTTGTTCCAATAGCGCATCCTCCAGGAAGCGAAACATAAGCCTCTGCGCATCGTGCAAGCAGTGGTCCGATAACCCAAAAGCTTGCACGCATTTTTTTCACCAGTTCGTATGGTGCCCGTGTTGTGGCTATTTTTTGCGCCGTAAAATGAATTGTTCTTGAATTCACACATTCATCGTTAAACTCTTGTCCATCAACGGCATATCCAACACCATGATTATTGAGAATACGAATAAGCAATTCAACATCGGCCAGATGCGGAATATTTTCTAAAGTGAGCGTTTCTTCTGTCAGCAGCGCCGCAATCATAAGAGGCAATGCAGCATTTTTTGCCCCAGATATAGGAATTGTTCCTTGAAGTTTTTTTCCCCCAACAATTTGAATAGAATCCATCGTGTTTTCCCTCTTTTCCTTTGTGCCTGCCCTTCCAAAGGATTGTCCCCCTTCGGGAAGTTATGCTTTATTAATCGTTTTAGAACGCATTCTAACTATGAGAACAAATTATTGAGAAGTTTGGTTGCAAAAATTTACTAAAAAACATTTTTTTGCATTTTAGAGCTTTTTGCATTTTAGAGCTCTGGTTGTGCTCTTTTTCGACTTTGCTCTTTTCGACGTTTCAGGTTTTGACGCAATTGTTGTACCAATCTTTCTTGACGTCGTTTTGCTTTTTCATCTTGATGATTAATTTCATTTTGTTTTTGTTTTTGATGCATTTGTGTCATTGCGCAACCTTTTAAACAGTGTTGAGCTTCTATCCAAGCAACTCATTTAGATATTTAAGCATATAAGAAACATATGTCATGACATAAGATACGTTTTCTTGCAAGAATATACAAATGTTCTCTTGCCTATTTTCTGACAATATGGCACAAGACAGCGCAAAGATTGAAAAGGGCTGCGGTAGCTCAGTGGTAGAGCACTCCCTTGGTAAGGGAGAGGTCGAGAGTTCAATCCTCTCTCGCAGCACCATTTTATTCTTCTTTTGCCTCTCTCTTCTTGCCCTTATAAGTCTTCCCTATAAGCCTAAATCTTTTCCCCAACCTTCATCGGCTTCATCAAATCCTCCATCCTTTAAACCATGCGCTTCAATAGCCTCAAAATCAGTAGCTTCAAAATCAAGAGCCTCAATGCCACGCTTAATCTCTAAAATGCCTTACGAACGGCTTTTGAAATTGACCGCCCCCAAAGAATATCCCCCCACCCCTTTCCTTGCCTCCCCTTTCCTTGCCTCCCCTTTCCTTGCCTCCCCCCTCTTTCCTTTCTGTAAGATTTGCCCCCTATCCTTCTCTTTACCAAGCCTCACTGTTGCAACAGCTCTTAGCACTTGAGACGGTATAGGCATTTTTATTTTTTCAATATTTTATTTCTTGAATATTTTTCCCCACAAGCTCACCCTGTTTGTAATATGCAAACAAACGATTTTACTTGATTCAATATAAGAGCGTCTGAATAAGAAGGGTTGAAATAAGAACATCTCACACTATTTCGGGCTCTCATTGAAATTCAAATTAAATCTCAATAATGAATTATTATAAACTCATTGTTTGAACATATCCCATTGATACCTTTATCCGCCCCAAAATGAATAATCTTATCTTTCTAGCCTCTCTACCCACCTCAAGCAACACAAGTATTCCCTGTAAAAATTAGAATAAGCTTCATCTATCCTATTCGTCATTTACAACAAATCTAACAGAGCCATTTCCAGAACCTCCTCTCAACGCCTTTCCCATTCTCCCCACCCCTTACCAAAAGAAAAAAAAACAAACAGTGATACCCCTCCACAGTGAAGCTTTCAAGAAGCCACTCCACGCTCCCATATGGCAAAAATCCCATATACCAGACATCCCATATACCAGAAAATTGAGAGCCTGCCTTTTCAAAGAAGATCCCTCATTACCAATTTTATACACTATGGTTTTCCACGTGCTCTAAGCCATCCCTCTTTCAACACGCATCTTTTTTATACGAATACTTTGATTGATACAGATAGCGTTATTCCTCTTGCATAAGAATCCGAAGAGCAAAAAATTCTCTCCCCCTCTATTCTATTGAAATCAATCACTCCTCTTCGCTTACAGTTCACAAACAGAAAGATCCGTATGGCGAGAAACTTTCCAAGAAAAGCATATCTCTTCGTAAGAAGCCTCCCAGTAAACGAGATTATGAATCGTCTCAAGAGCTACAGCCCATGCCGCAATTTTGGCAACGGGCCCCCAATAGTACCAACTTACTTTTTCATAAAGTAAGATAGGGTGCGCAATGTTTATAATCTACAGGGTTTTATAACCTCTGGGGTTTATAATTTACGGGGCTTGACCGTTATACCCCTCACGATATTATTCACAAGCGGCAGTATGAAATTTATGAACGCCGGCATAAAATGGCTGTGAAATGAGCTTAGAGCGAGATATCTTTATTAAAACAAGTGCGTGAATGTACAACAACAAGTATATTTCATTTGGAGTATTTTGGATATTGCCTACTCTCCCCACCCTAGGACAACCATTTTGTCTACAGATCCCCTTATATATTCTGCATATTTTCTGCTGTCATATCTCCTCCAATAAGCTAAAACCCCACATATGCGGGGTTTTAGCCAGTACCACACCTTTATTTAGACACATTATGATCACTATAACCATTTTTATTAAATACGTTTTTACGTATATTTTCAACACAAAAATAACACATATTGATTTATTTAACAGAAATCAATTAAATATTCATGATAATCATTAAAAGTTAAAATGATGAAATTATTATTCAGAACGTACGTCATAATATTTATAACGTTTTTTTCTGTATTCATATTATTGGGTTGTACTCAAGTAAGCGACCTTGCTGAATACGATAGGCTTTACCAAAAATATGTCCATGAAAATTACACTCCTTTAGCATATTCTCAGAAATTAGAAAAAGCAAAAAAAGAGGTAGAATATTTAAAAGCGTATATGGAATGGACTGTAGATATACCCCATGACAAAAGTCAATTTTGGAGGCATTTAATAACATTGCCCCGTAATCCTCCAGAATTCAATATTTTAAGACATTATCACATATTGCTTGTTTTTTGTGGACGTTTTTTTGATTTATGGCAAGGTGATAAAACGATGCCCACACTTACCTTTAACGACTTACCAACAAGACTGAAGGATTTTAAAGCTAACGGGATGAAATACAGGAAAAATTGGGATTATATAGAAAATATTTTCCTCAAAGCAAAGTTTGAAACAAACTTTGATGATCCAATGTTTGCGTACGCAGAAAAATTTTTGGATTCCCCTAATGGCATTAGTCGAAAAGAACAAACTCTCCAGACAGAGCTGCTCATAATAGGCAATGAACTCACTCGTTTTAGAAACACAGCAACAATGTGCGTTATGGCTAGAGAGGTATACCTTGCCATGATGCCCAAAGAAAATGTAAAACCGCCCGTAAGATATAGCACTTTTGAAAAATGGAAGCAGTATTTAAAAAATCTTTAAACGGATCATAAAATGCCTTTCAAAATACTTCTAAAGAACCATTAAGCCCTCTCACAATGACTATAATCAAGCACTAAGAGGGTATAAAAAACAATGTTAATTAAACAGTCTTTATTGAGAAGCGTCTTAATTATCGCTCTTTTAACAACGCATCTTTTTTATTCTTCAAAGGGATATACTCATTCGAATGAAGTGTTCTCTTCAAAAGAAATTACAGAAAGAGAGAGTTTCTTCCGCATTTTCCTTGTTAATGGAAGTCGCTGGTGGGAAGAAAAATTCTACCAAATTCTCTGGATAGAAAAAACATTTTTTTTGGAAAACAAGCAGCAGTTATCGCAACCGCTCTATGAAAAACATGTCAATATAATAAAAAAATGGCAGAATATAATCAAAAAACGACATCATGTATTTAATACTCTGTGCACCCTTATAGAATTAGAAATAGATGCAATGCGACATGTGAATGAAGCAAAACACTCTCATAAGCATACAGATCTCTCAAACCTTATGAAACACATAGAGACATATCAAGAGCGTATAGTTAAAAACAAGAAAGAACTTGAGAAACTTGATCATGAAATTGAGATCTTATACAAAGTTATCATAGAATATACAAAATTACCATAAACTTTGATCTATTCATTCCATAACTTTATGAAAAGTGCTTCTCAAAGGGTCCCCTGTATTTTCAAGCGTTTTGAACTATCTATCGCCACCTTTAGATACAGAGTGCCAAAGTACAGTAACGTTATCATACAATTTGTTGTATTTTACCAACACAAAAATAACACATATTGATTTATTTAACAGAAATGACTTATAAAAGCTCATCAGAAACAAACGACAATAAATACCTTATGTTTAAACACTTTATTTTCTTCGCTATCGTAATAAGCGCTGTTTTATTTACGCATCATACAACGAGTGGATGTACAACAGATGGTCTTTTTGTTGGAAGTACTTCTCCGATCAATTGTATTTCAAAAGAATATATAAGACAGAAAATAAAAAAGAAGCTATTAGAAAAAGAACGCGAAAGAGAATGGTTAGAGCTTGAACAATTTTCTGTTAGCGCTTGTCTAGGTGGAAAATTTCCTGTTTATTATGGCTTTTCTATTATCGATTGTGTTTTGAGAGGAAGAACTAAAACAAAATCGTCTTAATCAAAATCGTTTTAATAATGAAATTAATATAATGAACTTATTCCTGCAATGGTTTATCGTAGCATTCGTAATAACAACGATAATGTCTGTTCCCATAAGTTTACTTTGGCGTTTTAGATTTAAGGTTCCTGCCTGTTTATTTACAATAATGACAACCTTGGCTATTATTGCCGTCCCTTTTACATTTGATTTATCGTCTCTCTTTTAATCTATTTTTGTAAAAAATATTTCTAAAATATTAAAAACACCCTGCATTTTTAAGCGTTTTGAACTGTATCTCCTCTCATTTAGAGACAATAGCCCCAAGTACAGCCATGCCACTCAATACAATGTTCACCATATTTCTAACATAAAAATAACACATGTCGATACATTCAAAAGAGATCAATTAAACGATCTTATAAAATAAGAGCAATACACAAAGTGGCTGTATTTAATGATAGTAAATGAAGACGATTATTATGGAATTCTTGGTGTAAGCTACGCATGCAACGATAAACAGATAAAATCTGCTTTTCGTAAATTAGCTCTGCAATACCACCCTGATCATAATTCTAGTACCGAAGCAGAACAAAAATTCAGAAAAATTTGTGAAGCCTATGAAGTTCTTAAAGATCCTCAAAAGAGAGCTGCTTACAATCAGTTCTATCATAAAACTTTTAAAGATAATGACAAGGCTTCTGAAATTAGTAGAAAGCAAGAGAACAGACGACAAGATAATACCGAGCATGTAATTGGTAGTATCATGAATGTAATTTTCATTATTTGTGGAATAATACCTATATTTCGTTTTTTACGTGGAATATACCACTAGGAATAATAAGTATAGGGTTATTAATTTTCATCAGTATAAAAGGATATTTGGTAAATATTGGTGCATTTATCTTCGGGATCATACTAATATCATTTATCAAAGTTATATGGAGAAGTATCTATTGATCAGTGCTTTTGAAGAGCTTTAAGATCAGTCCCGCAGTGAATTCACAAGGTGTGGTAATTTTTGATTTTCTATAACAAGGTAGTGTAGAAAAACATAAAGATTATAATGTCTCTATCCGTTCTTTTCTTATTCTCCCGTTTCCTCCACCCCTCTATTTTTTTCCACAACCTGCCCCCCAATCTTTTCCCCAACAAGCCCACTTGACTCCACACAGACTTTTTCTCATGCCCCTACATCCTTTTCCCATATCGGCTAAAAAAAATCCCCCAAGCCCCCGCAAAGCTCTCTCCCCCCCAAGAACGAAAGCATAACGTACACCATTGTCACAGCAATGAAAAAGCAATTGGCCCATCATTGCCACTCCCCCACAGTACTCACCACAAAAGCACCCAAAATCACACCACCATATCTCTAAACAACTTGGCCTTACTCCCCATTCTCGTTTTCCCTTCCAGCATACCGCGCCGCCTTGCATGCGCTCCAAGCACCCTTTCTTCCCACATTTTCCCACCATGCCTTTCACATTCATGACCAAGCTCTTTGCGCTCCCTACACTCTTTGCGCTCTTTGCTTGCACCCTCCTCCAACACAAAAACCAGCTCTTTTCCTCCTTGAACGTGCCTTTTTATAGGTTGGAACCTGTCTGCACTGCTGCTTCCCTTCCCCCTAAACCTCATTTTTGTTCTCTAGCATGCTTTCGTGTCACTCCAAGTCACAGGATAACGACCTGCCCCCTTCATCCCCACTATTTCCTCCTCATCCCGCTCCAACATTTCTCTTCCCAAAGCCGCGTATCTCCCCCTTTTCCATATCGGCTAAGAAAATCCCCCAAGCCCCCGCAAAGCTCTCTCCCCCCAAGAACGAAAGCATAACGTACACCATTGTCACCACAATGAAAAAGCAACTCAGCCCTTTCATTGCGGCTCCCCCCCCCCAACACTCACCACAAAAGCACCCAAAATCACAGCCTCCATACCTCTGAACACTTAGCCTTACTCCCCATTCTCGTTTTCCCCTCCAGCATACCGCGCCGCCTTGCATGCGCTCCAAGCACCCTTTCTTTCCCCATTTTCCCACCATGCTTTCACATTCATGACCAAGCTCTTTGTGCTCCCTGCACTCTTTGCGCCCCCTTATTTAGCACCCTCTTCCAACATATGCTTTGCTCTTTTCCCCCTCTGCTCTTTCCTTTTTATAGAACTTTGCCTCTCCTCAACGCTACACAAGATCCCTTTCTTGCCCGCCTCATTCTTGTTTTGCCCTCCAGCATACGTCTTGCATGCGCTCCAAACTCCCCGCTTTCTCCCTCCTTCAAAGCAATTTCTGTTCTTATATGAAAACCTGTCTCAACCGATTTAATTTGCTGTACCATCTTCTCCAAAGCCTCATTAAAACGGCTAATTTCATTTTCAAGCTTGCAAATATATGCTTCATCACGATAAGCCCGTTTAATCAAAGGAGGCATATCCGGCCAATAGAGCATTAAATCCACCCATTCGCGTTGAGAAATCCATAATCCCCCTTGACATTGTGCTTTATGTTCTGCTGGAAAGCTCTTTTGCATGAAATGAGGGATCAAAATTTCAGGTTTTTTTGTTTTAATTTCTAATAAGCCATTTTTTCCCACAAAAGCATCGGGGGAAAATCCTTGTCTGCGGTCATCTGCCAAAACAAAGCCAATACATTCAGGTTCTGTATGTGTAAATTCCCCATAAAGCTGTCGCGCGCTTGGTTCTAATTCAGTCCCACGTCGCATAGAAAGTGTTGCCCCTTCATCAACAGTTTTTCCGGTAATTCTTTCTCCCGCCAATTTCATCATCACACTCTGATAGCGTGACGTTTTTTGCCCTTGTTTTGTTCGTGCCATAACCATCTCAAACAACGAAGCCGTAATCAAACCATTACGCACTTGCTGCCATTCCTCTGTTCCTTGAATACAATCGATAATGATTGGCATAGTATTTCTCCCCTTCATCTTTAAGGTGTTTTTTTTTGCAACATATTCTCTTTGAAACATTCATATCTTTTAAGATGCATTCCCCACTAAGAATGACAGCATCCTTAAATATTGTGCTGCTGAAATCACAAAAGCTGTTGGAAACGCCCCCCTCAACATCCCCCTCCCCACAAGTTTCTCATCCCCTCCTTTTCCATATCGGTTAAGCCCCCAAGCGGCGCCCTCCCTAGACGAAAGCATAACGCGTGATATTTTCTCCCCGATAAAAAAACCTCTCGCCCATCATTGCCCCCTAAGGCTCAATACAAAAACGGTCAGAACCGCGCTCCCATAGCGCCTTCCTCTTCTTCCCTCTCAAACACCTTCCCTCATTTCCCAACATGCTTTCACATTCATATCCAAGCTCTTTGCACTCCCTGCGCTCCAAGCCCTCTACTTTCCCCCCTCCTCCAACACTCTACTCCTTCCCCCTACACGGAACTTTTTTTAAAGATTGACATCTCCTCAACGCTTGTACGGCTGCCCCTTTTCCACACCTCATATCTCCCCTCCAGCATATGCCTTACATACGCTTCAAGCTCTCCTCTCCCCCCACTCGTTCTCCCTCTTAACCAGCCAACCACCAACATTTTCCCCAACAAGCTTCCCCCCAACATCCCTCCTCCCCACAAGTTTCTCATCCCCTCCTTTTCCATATCAGCTAAGCCCCCCCAAGTCGTCTCCCCCAAGAACGAAAGCATAACGCACACCATTGTCACCACAATGAAAAAGCACTTGGGCCCATCATTGCGCTCTCCCAGCACTCAACACAAAAGCACCCCAAAGCCCCCCCCCCCACGTGTCCCAATATGTCTAAACAAGCTTTAACGATCTCCCCCGTCAAACACCTCCTTCCATTTTCCAGCATGCTTTAGGTATCATTCCAAGCTCCCTACTTGCGTGCCGCAAAAACACAAAAACCGGCTCTTTTCCCCCTTGAACTTGCCTTTTTATAGGTTGGAACCTGTCTGTACTGCTGCTTCTCTTCCCCCTAAGCCTTCATTTTTGTTCTCCAGCATGCTTTCATATCACTCCAACCCCACTGGATAACCCGCTGCTGCTTCATTGCCTTACCCCCCCCCAATGAACCAGCCGGCAACTGCCCCCTACACACAAGCGTCCGCAATTCCCCATATATAGGGCTCTTTTCTTCATGCCCTCCTTTCCATATCGGCTAAGAAAATCCCCGCAAAGCTCTCCCCCAAGCGGCTCCCCTAAGTCGTCCCCCCCCCAAGAACGAAAGCATAATGTGCACCATTGTCACCGCAATGAAAAAGCACTTGGGCCCATCATTGCGGCTTCTTTTTTCAACCCTGCTACTGCACGACGGAAAAATCATGGCGGCAATATTCTTCCTCCAATTTTTTTGCCATAGACTGAGCCACCTCTTGCGATATAAAAAGTATAGCGTTGTGTTTTTGTGGTTCGAGTCTGATTAAATTCCGCATATTTCCAGCATAATAAAGTGGAATCCCTTGATACGAAGTCTTGAGATAACTTGGCATGTTTACCACCAATAATCTGTCAAGACATCACATGGGCGTAAACGATGCTGTTTTTCATAAGAGCCATAGAGATTATCTTCATAATCGCAAGCCGCTCTTTCATTTAAACAAGCATGATAAGCTTCACTATTCAAAATGAAGGGCTGCAATTGTGTATTTTCTTCATTTATTTCATGATTTTCGACATAAAAATCAGCGATTTGTTCCGTAATATCTTCAGCATGAGAAGTTGTCAGATCGAGTCGTAAAACTCTATAAACAGTTTCACATTCTTCAATCAGTTCGAGCACTTCTTCGATTTCGTCGATTGGTCCTTCATAAGTACAAGGATTTTCCTCTTCGCATAAAACGACAATGATTTCATCCTCTTTAACGAATGAAATATTTTTCATGATTTCCCCCTTTAGATAGTTGATAAAGCATAGCCTTGTCTTGACAAGACTAAATATAGCGTTAGTCTTATATCCTCTATAGGAGAGATGTCAACCATTTTATCCTTCATAAAAGATATATTTTAAATATCTACGGGGTTCAAATGACATATGTAAAGAAAAATCTATTATTCTTTGTTCCTCTCATGCCCCTTTGTTGTTCTCTATTTGTTCTTACAAAATTGCAATTATAAACACACAGGAGAGATAAAATGAGTGACATAATATTAATAAAACACTGGAGTCGCCTTGACTCAAAAGCACAGAAGGAAGTTATTTTGAAGCTTCGTCAATTGGTCGCCGCAAAAGAGTCAAAATCGCCTGTCTCTCTTGCGGAGAGAGTTTCGAAATAAGCTCTATAAATTCTTTATCTTCAGGGCTAGCCCCTTTCCCGTAAAGAATATAATTCATACTGATATTAATTTCGTGACAAATTCGCGAGAGAGATTCGATTGTTGGTTCTTTTCCTTCAGAAAGAATAGAATGAAGGTACCCCGCGCCTTTACCGGCAGCGAGGGAGATAGATCTTTTTGACCGCCCACTTTTTTCCAAAGCGATTCTTAATCTTTGACGCCAACCATCGATATTCATAATTTCACCATATAGCGCGTCTTTTTAAAAAAACACGTCCTTTTTATAAAACGGGCTTGCATTATCCTTTAAAAAGGATAAAATTAAGGAAACAAATTTTACTTTTTAGGGGGAATTTTTTTTTATTTTTAGATCATAAAAACACTTTAACCACCCTACCGGATATAAAAGACCACCTCCAAAGCTTCTGCCCAAAAGCAAGTACGTTGAGAATGTGTGGTATTCTTTATTTTTTCCATCACCGCAATCTTAAATCGTAAGTTTGCATGCTCTTCAAGCACAGCCAATCATTTATAAGCATCGTAAAGAAGCCTCTAGTCATCATCGAACAGAGCCAAAAGCAACACAAGTTAAATCCTTATTTGAGCTTTTATCATCAATAAAAATGTATAAAAAAGAAGAAAGTAGATTGCAGTATGAAACACGCTAATCAACAAGAAACTCCTCATTATGAATCGTCTAGGCTTCCATATGTTTGTTGGTATCAAAATGACTTTCTAGGAGGTGTACGTGGGATGCGCGCACACGAAATTGGAATCTATACGATTCTTCTCAATGAAATGTATGCCCGTGGCCGACCTTTAGAAATATCGAAAGAACGTTTAGCGCGTCTTTGTGGTTGTGACAAGCGAACTTTTGTTAATGTTTTAGAGATGCTCATCCAAGAGGGTAAGATTTTAAATTTAGCTAATGGATTATGGAACAAGCGTTGCGAAAATGTTTTTCAAGAGCGTGAAAAATTGCTTGAACAAAAATCCTTTGCGGGTCGTTCTTCGGCAAAAAAACGCAAGAAAATCAATGCAGAGATGCAACAACTGCTTAACGAAAGTCCAAAAGATGTTGCACAAAACTCAAAAGCTCAAAAGGCAGAAGAAAAGGAAACACCTTACGGTGTTTTAGAAAAGAAAATTTTGTTTGATGAGACAGAACCTTGTTTTTCCTGCGAAGAGAACTTTGAACAAAGCGATCATCCATCCCCCTCACCGGCTCTTGGTTCACCTCTCCCTTTGCCTGCCCAAGCAGAAGCAGAGCAAAAAAACGCCTCCCCTTTAAAAGCTCCCCAAGACGAGTTCACTCCCGCCCCTATCGCGCAAATTGTCACGGGGGAAAAAACAAAATCCGCCACCACTCTTCCCCCCAGCAATCTTCCTGCCTCCATCCCGCTTTGCACCAACAAAAAAACCACAACCTCAGTTACCAAAGGGCATCGCCTTCCTGAGCATTGGCAAGCAGACATCAAGGCGGCAGTTTCAGAAGGCTTGAGTGAAAGCCAAGCCCATTGGCAAGCCAAGAAGTTTCGCGACTATTGGCAAGCCAAGGGCGGCAAAGAAGCTCTCAAAGTAGACTGGCAAGCCACATGGCGCAACTGGTTTCGCCGTGAGATCGAACGGCAAGAACAGCAAAAACAGGGAGGCTCCTCATCTTTTACCTCTGAGAACAACGACACGCTTTACCGCAGTTTGATCAACTATAACGACAATTTTTGACATCACACAAACAACGTATTTTTCAAGCAAGCGCGGGGACAAAAATGCTTCAAAACCACAACAGCATCGGACAAAACAACACAGAACAAAACAAAAGGCGGCAAAACAACATTTGGATAGGCGATTCACACAGCAAAACGCGTCAACATCGACCATTTTGCTCTCATCACAAAAGCGTTTTCCCCACGCAAAAGACCCTCACAGGCACCCCAACATACACACCCCAACATGCACCCCAATACACCAGGACTCCAGCATGCACCACACCCTCACAGATATATCCACCCACCTTCTTGCATCATCCACCCTACCTGCTTCCAACGCGCCCCTCTCAAAGGGCTCCACCTTCCTAAACCCTTGGCAAACAGATACCAACACAGCCATTTCAAAAACTTTCAGGATAGAGCAAGTCCCGCGCAAAAAAGGACCGTATAGCATAAGACCTTTCACCATGTGATCGAACAACGAGAACAGCAAAAACAGAATCCTCACCTCCCACATCTTGAGAAAAACGACAATAATATCACGAATGACCATGAGCACAATTTTTGAAATCAAACAAAAACTTATCTCACAAGCAGATAGAATAGCAGAAATGCTTCTTCCCCAAGGGCACAAACGAGGCAACAATTGGATTGTAGGCAACACACGTGGTGAAGCTGGTCAAAGTTTATCGATTTGCTTAAGTGGTAGTAAAGCAGGACTTTGGTATGATTTTGCAGAAAGCACAGGAGGAGATCTTTTAGACCTTTGGTGTGAAGTCAAAGGCATTAGCCTCTCTCAAGCCTTAGAAGAAGCACGCGCGACTCTCAATCTGACACGCCCCAAACCCTTTATGGCGCCTCATCGTTCCTATCGCCGTCCACCGGTTCCTAAAGGGCAGAGCCCGCAGAATCTTGTAAAAACCTATCTCCATGAAGAACGCCGCATTCCTCTAGAAATTATAAAGCGTTACCGCATAGGAGAAAATGGCGAAAAAATCATTTTCCCCTTTTATAAACCCGACGGCACCCTTGCTTTAGTCAAAGAACGGCTTGCACAAGCGGGAGCAAAAACAAAACCTACAGCAGCACACTGTGAACCGATTTTGTTTGGCTGGCAAGCCCTTTACCCCACAAACCACCCCTCCACGCACACATCCCAGCAGGCACCCCAAAACACCGCCACAATCAACCCCGCCTCCACAAAGGCATCCCTGCACACATCCCAACAGGTAACCCAACACGCACCTCAGCAGGTACCCCAAAACACCGCCCAGCAGGTACCCTCAACTAACCACCCCTCCACGCAGGCGCCCACGCACACATCCCAACAGGCAACCCAGCACACACCTCAGCAAGTATTCCAACACACACCTCAGCAGGCATCCCAACACACACCTCAGCAGGTACCCTCAACCAACCACGCCTCCACACAAGCGCCCCAAAACACTGCCTCAACTAACCTCACCTCCACGCAGGCACCCCAACACACACCTCAGCAGGTACCCTCAACCAACCCCACCTCCACACAGGCATTCCAAAACACCGCCTCAACTAACCTCACCTCCACGCAGGCATCCCCGCACACATCCCAGCAGGTAACCCAACACACACCTCAGCAGGTACCCTCAATCAACCCCACCTCAACCAACCCCGCCTCTACACAGGCATCCCAAAACACCGCCTCAACCAACCCCGCCTCCACAAAGGCATCCCCGCACACATCCCAACAGGCAACCCAGCACGCACCTCAGCAGGCACCCCAAAACACACCCCAGCAGGTACCCTCAACCAACCCCGCCTCCACGCACACATCCCAGCAGGCGACCCAGCACACACCTCAGCAAGTATTCCAACACACATCCCAACAGGTACCCTCAACCAACCTCACCTCCACGCAGGCACCCCAAAACACCGACACAACCAACCCCACCTCTACACAGGCATCCCAAAACACCACCTCAACCAACCACGCCTCCACACAGGCGCCCCAAAACACCGCCTCAACCAACCCCACCTCCACACACACACACCAACAGGCACCCACACACCCCCCCCAACAGGCGCCATTTCCCATTCTTTCTTCAACAAACCGTACCATTGTTATCACTGAAGGAGAAATTGATGCGCTATCCTTAGCAGCCTATGGATATCCGGCGGTTTCTGTTCCCTTTGGAGGAGGCAGTGGAGGAAAACACAACTGGATTGAAAATGAATTTGATCATTTAGAATCTTTTGAAACGATTTTTTTAGCCACCGATATGGACAAGCCCGGAGAAGAAGCAGCCCGTGAGATTGCCAGCAGGCTTGGACGCCACCGTTGCTACCGTGTCCGTTTACCCCTTAAAGATGCCAATGACTGTTTAACCGCAGGGATCGATAAAGCCACCATAAAAGCCGCCTTTTCCTCAGCACAAAGCTTTGCACCAGAAGGTTTACGGCGCGCCTCAGACTATAAAGATCAAGTGATTGGGCTTTTTTGGCCAGAGCCTGAAAAACATCTTGGTTATACGGTTCCCTATCCTAAACTGAAGGACAAATTGCATTTCCGCCCAGCAGAATTAACGCTCTGGAGCGGTGCGAGTGGTGCAGGTAAAAGCCAATTATTATCAGATTGTATTCCCCATTGGATTGCACAAAAGAGTCGCCTTTGCTTAGCGTCTCTAGAAATGAAAGGAGAACAATCGCTTCGCCGTTTAACCAAACAAACGGGCGGCTTAGAACAGCCTACAAAAGAAACGATTGAACGGATTCTTCATTTTTTAGACGATGGGCTTATTCTTTATGAGCATGTTGGCAAATCAAGCGTTGACACCTTGCTTGATGTCTTTGACTATTGTCGTGCGCGCTATGGCTGCGATCAATTTATCATCGACAGTTTGATGCGGCTTGGCATTGCCTCTGATGATTATGCAAGACAAGAACAAGCCGTTTATAAAATGGTTGATTGGGCTGTTTTAAACAATGTACATATTCACCTTGTAGCCCATGCCCGCAAAGGCGGTCTGGATAAAGATATCCCCAGCACAGAAGACATTAAAGGCGCCTCAGAAATTGGTGCCAATGCCTTTAACATCATCACCATTTGGCGCAATCGGTCGTTGGAAGATAAAATCTTTGCCGCCTCTCTCGCACAAGAAAAAGCAGATTTAGCCAAACGCCCAGGTGTCATTATGAATATTGCCAAACAACGTTCTGGTGATTTTGAAGGCAAAATAGGGCTTTGGTTTGATCCCCAAACTTATCGCTATCGCTGTTCTTTTGAACAATCATTCCCTCGACGTTATCTGTAATGCCCCATAAACCCCACTCTCTTTAAAAACGCCTCCGCTTTCAAACGCGCACGTCTTGCTCCCACAGAAACAACAGGAAGGATCAATCCACAAATGATGAAAAACACCCAATCCTTCGCGAACCAAAGCCTGCTCAACCCTAGATTCTCTGCTCCCAAACGCAAACAAAAAAAGGTCGCTCCAACAACGGCGCAAAACACCACCCCTTCAATAACCACAAACAACGCGTCACCACCCCATCTCGCCGCCCCCTCATATGCAAAATCAAGAACCACTCCAACAGTGCAGCAAACACGATCCCCATCAAGGACAGGAGTCCCCATGGTATGTCCATACTCTCCATCCCCCAAAGAGCTAAAAAAAGGACGACTCCTAAAACGCCGTAAAACAGTACTTCCTTCAAAAAGAGGGAAACACCAAAAATACAATAAAACGCCGCCCGCCACCACGGAATATCGAAGCGCTTGGAAACCTTATAAGTACCAATAACGACAACAATAAAAAGGTAGGAAACCACCAACAACAGCAAAAAAACACCCCCTACCTCAAGAACCAAGCCCATAGAACACGCGCACGCCTTATACCCTGATAAATCAAAGGAGAAAAAAAATCCAACAATAAAGGGCAACACCCTCTCATCCGAGAACCAAAGCCAGCTCAACCCTAGATTCTCTGCTCCCAGACGGGTAAAAAAAAGGATTAGTGCCAAAATGCAGCAAAACAGCACAAAATTCAAAGCACGCAACAACCTCTGTAACACCGTATCACCTTGCTCGCGTATAAAGAACCCCAAGAGCACTTTCAACAATACAGTCAAGAGCAATCCCTTTAAGAATACCGCCCTTATGCTATCCATATCCCTGACGCCCACAGCAGCGAACCACAGGATAAAGCCCATCATGCAACAAAACATGACCGCCTTTAAGAACACTTGCCAAGCAACAGGCATACTCTTGACGCCCAGATGCACCAAACCAAGGACAGTTGCAAAAATGCAAGAAAACACCGCCCCCTTTAAGAGCAGCTCCCCATCAACAGCGCGCCTGCCCACGCCCACATAAACAAAACCAAGGTAGGTGGCAAGGGCGCCATAAAGCACCACCCATCTCCAAAACATCCACCCTGTAACAGAGCGACGCTTTGCTCCCTTATAAATAAAAATCAAGGCCAGAGCAAAAAAGCAGAAAAACCAAGGCAACAGCCAAAACATCACATCGTTCGACATCAAATACCCCTCACAGAAAGAACATCAAAGACCATGCCCGTGGAAAAGAAAAATGCTCATTTTTTTAAGCACCATCCCAACAGTACACGCACTCACCGTACCCCCTCCAAAACAAAAAAGGAACAAGTCCAATAGTGCTCACAAACACCCCATTGTTCAAGAACCAATGCGTGCTCCAGCCCATATGCTTTACTCCCACATGTGCCAACCCAACAACAGCTCCAACAACGCCACCAAACACCAGCCCCTTAAAAAACATGTCCCATGCAACCACCATACACCCCGCACCTTTATTAAGCAAAACCAAAGACCATGCCAAAAATGCAGCAAAAGATCAATCCTTTTCAAAGAATGAAATCCTAAACCCAAGACGCTTTGCCCCTAGACAAATAAGCCCAAGGATAAGACCAAAGACAACGCCAAAAAGAATGTAAAAAACCCACTTGTTTGAAAACCACACCTGAGCCAAACCAAAATGCTCAGCTTTCGCATAAACAAACTTAGAGGTCACGCCAACAAAGAATGCAAGCACCCCACCCTTAAAAAAGTCCTTCCTTGTAAACCCGAAAAACCTTATTCCCACATAAATAGAAACAAAGGCGAGAGCCAAAGGACAGAAAAGTGCCAACCACTGCAAAAACATCACATCGTTCGACATCAAATACCCCTCACAGAAAGAACATCAAAGACCACGCCCGTGGGGAAGAAAAATACTCATTTTTTTTAAGCACCACCCCAACAGTACACGCACACACCGTACCCCCTCCAAAACAAACAAAGGAACGAATCCAACACTGCTCACAAACACCCCATCGTTCAAGAACACCCCATTGTTCAAGAACCAATGCGTGCTCCAGCCCATATGCTTTACTCCCACATGCGCCAACCCAACGACAGTGCCAATAATACAAGAAAACACCACCCACTTGAAGCACCACACCCCACGCGATATCCATTTACCTCGAACCCTCATAAGCAAAACCAAGGACAGGTCCAGCAATGCAACAAACACCGCTCCTATCACTAAAAATTCCCATGATATATCAAAACGCTTCACTCCCTTATAAGCAAAGCCAAGAACCACTACAGCAATGGCGCAAAACACCACAGCCTTGAAAAACACGCCCCACGATACAGTCTTACGGTCTGCTCCCACAACAATAAAACAAAGGGTCGCTCCAGCAATGCAAGAAATCTCCACCCCCTGCCAAAACACCTCCCACGTAATAGCCGGTCGCCCCGCATCTTCATAAGCAAAACCAAGAACCAAGCCAATAACGCAGAAAAACGCCAGCCCCTTCAAAAACATGTCCCGCGCAACCACCATACGCCCCGCTCCTTCATCAATAAAAATCAGAGACCATGCCAAAAATGCAGCAAAAGATCAATCCTTTTCAAAGAATGAAAGCCTAAACCCAAGACGCCTTGCCCCTCTATAAATAAGAGCAAGGACAAAGCCCAAAAGGACATAAAACACCCACTTGTTTGAAAACCACACCTGAGCCAAACCAAAATGCTCAGCTTGCTTATAAACAAAATCAGAGACAGCAGCCAAAATGAAGCTCAACAACACCATCTTGAGGAACAAACCCTTCGTTACACCACGCCGCTGCATTACTTCATAACCCAACATAAGGAAAATACCGGGAATGCCATAAAACGCCATAGCTCGTAAAAATACGCCCCACGTCATCCCCAACGCCTTCATTTCCACATAAACAGCCACAGAGACATAAGCTACAATACAGCTAAACACCAATCCCTTCAGAGACAAAAGCCCGCGCGCCATCACTCACCTCCCTCATCAAGTCATTCAAGGAAAATCCACCATGCGACAAAACACCCCTCTTTTCAAGAGCCAAATCCATGGGGCTCCCACACACAAGCGCAACAGTCCAAGTCACCCCCAAGAGCGCATACCCCCACGGCACACTCCAACACATGTCTTCCTCTCACCCCCCTCTTTTGCCTAGATCAAGCAACATTTTTTAAAAAACGAGAAGCAAAATTAAAATTTTTAAGGAGATGCTATGACCCATAAGCAGAAAAAAAATACGCAAACCTGCCCGCTTGATCATCAAAATCAAGAAAAGCACATTGGTCATTTAAAGACGCAAGAAATCCCTGTAGAAACGCGTAATCCTTATTTTAAACCCAATCATCGAGAAAGTTCCAGCAACCCGCGCACTATCAATGCCATTGCCAATGCACAAAGCCATCCCATTGCCCTTTTATATGCGAAAGGACATCTCAGCAAAGCCCAATATAAAGCGGCAGAACGTTTTTATTTTTACTGGCGTCAAAGCCAAGCCGATCTCCACATGAGCCTTGACTACACCCGTGAAAAGGTTTCCTGTAGCCAAGGGTACACACACCCCATTGAACGTCAAATAGAAGCCTCCAATCATTTAAGAACAATCAAAGTTCAACTGGGTATTCTTGGCTATTCACTGCTTGAACGCGTTATCGGCTATGGACAAGCGATAAAAGAATTAAGTTCTTCAAAACGCAAACAAAACTCCCTTGCCGATCATTTACGAGATTGTTTAGACTTGCTCGCATTTCATTGGGGATATGCAAACCATAAACATTTTGAATAATCCCCCTCCTCGCCATTTTAAGCGGCCTCCCATGTTGCCCCGCCCCCTATTTCCATCACCTTGCCCCCACCCAAAAGGACAATACTTCACCCCCCTCACACATACTTAAGATACACCCCACACTCTTAAAAACAAAAAGCCTTCCCCCATATCAGTCCTATAATCATGAGGGGCTCTTAATTCGTTTTTGATTGAAGAATATTCTCAAGATGCTTGCATGTATCATAATATTTTTAAATATAGTTTAATTAATATCGAGTCTTAAAACAAATATTCAATTGAAAAAAGTATTAAGTTTTAATGCAAAATGACAATTTTTTTTGTAAAAAGTATTTTTTATATTGCTATTTTTTCAATTCTCTGCTAACTATAATATGGTAGGTTCTTTAAGTATGATTTTTTTGTATTTAGTACGGCCTTTTAAATTTATTCTTTTTTGACACGTCCTGCGAGTCAATGTTAAAATTCTCCTGCTTTTTGGTCCTCTGATTGCGACGGAGGACTTTTTTTTATAACTGTACTTTTTTATGACTGTATTGTCTTAAATCACTTCCTTATGAGCTTTGTGATAATTCCTCCATAAGGTTTACCCGCAAAATAGATCATTCTTTTGTCAAATTGACTTGCGTTCCATTCTTAAAGAACACAGATTCTTAACTCAATCTGATTTACAAACAGCTTGGATACACTTCCCTCTTGGTTTGCCATTCCCTCTTGGCTTCTATTCAGGTTTTTCCGCTAAACTCAAGGCGCAACAGAATCTTGCTCTGTCTTAAAGATTCACCACGCCCTTAAAAAAACACTTAAAACATATCCAAGGAAGCTTGCTTCATATCACCAAACCTCAAATGACCGTGTTTTACGGCATAACAGAATGACTTAACTATTGGATAACTTTCTTTATCGCCCCCCAACAGGTTGATGTATCACGACAACATATTGATTTATAATCATCATATCCCGTTATCCATATAAAATTAAGAGACGCAGATATCATAGGGATTCTCTCATTTTAAATTTATTTCATGTTGCATCAATCAACACCTTGTCTTTTCCACATTACAAACATAAGAGACATATGAAATAAAGCACTTCAAAGATTTCAAAGATAAAGAATCAAAATGCCTCTTATGAACACGCTCAAGAGCCAAAGGCTGTCATCATATGAGGCGCGAATAGTATGATAGTGCTGGCTTTTCCTTATGAGAATTTAAAGAAAGGCTTATCCACTTCACAAGAGATTTCTCCATTATCAGATTTACCAATATCCCCAATCACCAATATAATTGTGATAATAAGATCACATAATGTTTTTAAACAAGTAGGTAAATGTGCAACACAAATATATTCTATTTAGAATATTCTGTTTTATGTGAGTCGCGTAAACTCCCATTAAAAAACAAAATCCCCCATTAAAAAACAAAATCCCCCATTAAAAACAAAATCCCCCATTAAAAAACAAAATCCCTATGAGAAAAAATCTAAAGCGTGAGAATAAAAACATGAGACAAGTGTGATTCCATTCAGATATTGCTCTTTAACCGTCAAACCGAATAAAAAATAGATTCGGAAAGTATGTTAATCTTCCTAACTTAAGAGATAAACTAAGAATATAGACAACATCTCTCCTAACATTCCCCTTTTTCTAGCATCGCGTAAGAATCAAAAGTTATACAGCTTATTTTGTCATATTATAAAGCACTGTTTTTTAAGGCGGTATTGAAGCAGTTAAAACAATTGAAGTGTTTAGCCAACGCCATCGCCATTAGCAAAGCTAAAAAAACAAACTGTTGAAAAGCCGTGCATATCTTGTGTAAACACAAAAAAAACAAGAAAAAGGCACAAAAATATCTCAATTTTTATAAAAATACATCAGCGTCTTTTACGATTGTATTGACGAACAACCCTTATCACATAATCATCTTAAATATTGAGAATAAAGAATGAATAGCCCTCGCAAATACAGCAACCTATCAATAAAAATATAAAAACAAATCTTTTTGTTATCTCTGTTTCTTATGGAATATGCCTTTCCCTATGGATGCACTTTAGCCTCCAAAGAGTGCATTCAATCCATGGAAAGGATGCACTCCAGCCCTCAAAAAGAGTGCATCCTTCCCCTCAACGGAAACTGCCAAACCCTCATAAGGCAGTATCCAATCCATAAGAGGATGCACTCCGCGCCTTAAAAAGAGTGCATCCTTCCCCTCAACGGAAACTGCCAAACCCTCATAAGGCAGTATCCAATCTATAAGAGGATGCACTCTAGCCCTCAAAAAGAGTGCATCCTTCCCCTCAACGGAAACTGCCAAACCCTCATAAGGCAGTATCCAATCTATGAGGATGCACTCCGCGCCTTAAAAAGAGTGCATCCTTCCCCTCAACGGAAACTGCCAAACCCTCATAAGGCAGTATCCAATCTATGAGGATGCACTCCGCGCCTTAAAAAAGAGTGCATCCTTCCCCTCAAGAGATACCTCCGACCCTCAAAGGAGGCATCCAATCTATGAGGATGCACTCTAGCCCTCAAAAAGAGTGCATCCTTCCCCTCAACGGAAACTGCCAAACCCTCATAAAAGGCAGTATCCAATCTATAAGAGGATGCACTCTAGCCCTCAAAAGAGTGCATCCTTCCCCTCAAGAGATACCTCCGACCCTCAAAGGAGGCATCCAATCTATGAGGATGCACTCCGCGCCTTAAAAAGAGTGCATCCTTCCCCTCAAGGGATACCGCCAAACCCTCATGAGGCAGTATCCAATCTATAAGAGGATGCACTCCGCGCCTTAAAAAGAGTGCATCCTTCCCCTCAACGGAAACTGCCAAACCCTCATAAAGGCAGTATCCAATCTATAAGAGGATGCACTCCGCGCCTTAAAAAGAGTGCATCCTTCCCCTCAACGGAAACTGCCAAACCCTCATAAAGGCAGTATCCAATCTATGAGGATGCACTCCGCGCCTTAAAAAAGAGTGCATCCTTCCCCTCAACGGAGACTGCCAAACCCTCATAAAGGCAGTATCCAATCTATGAGGATGCACTCCGCGCCTTAAAAAAGAGTGCATCCTTCCCCTCAACGGAGACTGCCAAACCCTCATAAAGGCAGTATCCAATCCATGGAAAAGATGCACTCCGCCTTCAATAGAGTGAATCCTTCCCTTCAAGGGTTTTACTCAATTTTCATCGCATCTCATTTTTATGAACCCTCATTTTTATGAATCCTTGGTCAAAGGCACAAAAAGAAGTTTGCTAGCAACTATTGTATCACCCACCTTATGGGATTCCACTTGCCTACAGAGCTTTCAAACTTTTTTACGCCTTCATAAAATCGAATCTGAAAGAATTCATTAAGGCAATTAAGAGTAAATTTTGTCAAAATATAGACAAAGTTTATTCTTTTTTGTGATTGTTGTATTTTTACTATAGTTATTTAAATCGAATTTATATATGATACGTATCGATATTTATTTATCGAAATAAATATAGGAGAAAAACTATGAATATCAGATATTTTTTCATAGCTGGGGCTATTACAAGTGGTTTAGCTCTCGCGATTCAAAAATCTGATCGTATAGTCAATAAACAACCCTCTCCTATTGTTGCTCCTTATACTATTGAGAAAACAAATTTACAGTTTGTTAAACAAGTAAGGGACACATCGGATACATTGAATATACTGAGAGTCAGTAATAGAAGCGCATCAGAACAAGCATCAATCAACGATATATACGATAAAGCAGAAAATTTATTGAATGCAATAGCTGGTTTTTTAGGATCACTTATTATATATTTCGTACAACTTGTTGCTACTAGAATATAAGATACAAAAAGTTCTTAAAGTAAGGTTATATACATTTTGTATATATTGTAAAATTTAAATAAAAAGGCCCTTTATAAAATGGGGCCTTTTTTAGTTTAATTTTTCCTTTGTTTTAGTTTAGTTTTTATTGTGTTTTTATTTTTATTGGCCAAATATCATCGCCTTCAAAAGTGCCATTTTTACTTGTCTCACATCTCAAATGACAAAGGCTCTAACTCCCTAGCTTCGCTCCCATAGCGCTTTCGTTAATAAGGATCCGCAATCTTCTTGTTCTTCCCAAAAATTCTTCTGTTTTCAAGAAAATGACCATGCATCTCCTCTGTCATCGGATTGGCTTCCAGATCTCCATGAAACAGACTGAAAAACACAAAAACACCATAACTTTTTATATCAATATCACCATACTGAAACACTGTTGAAGCTTAACAAGCGCTGCTTCATTGGCAAGGACTTCTTAGAAAGACAAAAAACACCTCAAAGGCAAAAGAGCTTAACACTGCTCAAAAATGCCATTTTTTGCCTTCCTCTCACCTCAAATGACAAAGGCTCTACCCCCTAGCTTCCCTCCCATAGCGCCTTTAGTCAATGGAGCTTCCCCCATAGCGCTTTAGTCAATAGAGCTTCCCCATAGCGCCTTTAGTCAATGGAGCTTCCCCTCATACCGCTTAAATAAGCAATGATTTATGAGAATTTTCTAACAAAACAACAAAACCATCTTAAAGAAGAGAGTAGAATTTATAATTGATTTTTCTCCTCTATTCTTGAGGATCAAGCCATTTCCAGTCTATTTTTTAAAATCTTGGCTATTATTCTTGATTTTTCGAACCCTTTATTTTGCTCTGGTAAAAAAGGTGTGAAAGCGTCTCAATCATGGCGCTTTCACATCTTTTAAATAAAAGTGCTTTTCTTCAACAGGAAAGTACAACACTAATCAATTTTTATATCCATAAATGCGATTTTACCATCTTTAATATAAGTAATATCAGGAGCATGTTTTACCCCCTCTGCTTCAAACACGAACTGTTCATCACTCACCCCTTCAAACCCTTGTTCCCTTAATTCTTGTTTTTTCTTCTCGACTAATTTTTTATGCAAAGCGCGTTTTTGATTACACGTATTAGGGGATCTCACTCTGAAAAGCTGATAGTCCATGGCTATGGACCACTTCTCAGCAACCCGTTCCAGTAGATCGTAACTGAACTTTCCTTCCCTTTTCACTTCTTGAGCAATCACCATCGCGCGTTCCAAATGAACTTTTTCAATGGTTTCATCAAAGCCAAGCTTCTCCCCTGCCGTAAAACTTTCATCATAAGAAGCTAAAGTTTCAACATCGCCCAGCAAGGCAAGAGCAGCAAGATGCAGCAAAGCATAAGGTGCGAACTCTACGTCTCCATCCGTTGCCCATGATAAAGAATCTTTTTCCCAAGGGGGAATACCATATTGAGAGCGAAACATTTCATGCAAAGAATCATCTTCCATTGTCCATTTTAAAGTTGTATCGAGTGCTTTCTTTAAAAGCTGAGCGCTCACTTTTTCTTCAAAAATTTCCAATCCATTGGGTACAAAATTCATAAATACCGTTGGCACAACCCCAGAATTATGAGGATTAATCGTCTGACAAGCCGCCGCAAAAATACCGCTCATAATTAAAAGTCCGCGATCAAAAGGCGAAAACTCTTCCACTCGTTTCTCGTTATAAAGAAACTGCACTTCACGATCTGGTAAAAAGAGGGTTGCCAAATAATCTCCCTTTCCCTCGATTTCCACCGACCATCCCAAGCTTTTTAAAAGCCCTGTTGCACTTTCTATCGTGAGAATTTCATCATCATCATAATCGGCAGAGAACTCTTTTTCCTTTAGTTGCAAACGCCTCTCCTGCACCACAGCTTCATCTTTCCAAAACTGCTGCGTTGCAAGATCATTTTCTTTAAGCACTCTTTCCAGCTCGCCTTTCACTTGGAAATTCATTTTCATCCGTTTAAAGACAGAGGTATAAAGAGCTAAAACAAGCATGATAATGATCATGCAAATAACAATCATCACCCAGAATCCGGGATCTAATAGAAATACGGCTATAGGATCACTGTTCATTTTTCCCCTCTCAGTCTTTACAAAGCCCGTGCGACAGAGAGCTTATGTGCTCTCCTACAGAGATTGCTTCTTCTAGTTTCTGAATATTTTTTCGCAACTCACCCGTCACTTTGGTGCGAAGCCGTAACATAACCGGAATAAAAATAATAACACAAACCGTTATGATGTCCGTTGTTTTAAAGAGAACGGCATGCACAACATATTGCCACCCTGTCAGCTGCCAATTCAATACACCTGGTATTTCTAGAACCATTTTCCACATGATAATGAGAACCGCAATAGCAAAGATAATTTTATAATCCTTTGCTGAGAGCAACACGTGCTGGAGCGAAAAAGAATGCGCTCCTTTATGCGTTTCTTGCTCTGATGCCCAATTTTGCTCCTTCATGTATTCCCCTCTCACTCTTTGAAAAGACCCCGTGTGACAGAGAGCTTATTTGCTATCACACAGAGATTGCTTCTTCTCGTTTCTGGATCTTTTTTTCCAATTTACGCATTATGATGATGCAAAACCCAAATATCACCGAAATCAAGAAAAGTACACAGACCATTATGGATTGCGTCATAATAAAAATAATAATATTCCTGCTACCTTGCTACCCTCTTACCTTCCTCACATTGCAAACAATAAAGATTTTCAAACCACGCCAATCTATAAACAATAGTCACAATTCAGCTTTTTCTTCCTAAAAATTCTCCTATTTTCAAGAAAAAGACCCTGCAGCCCCACTTCAATAGGATTCATTTCAAAACTTGAATGAACAAGGCTCCTAAAAATACGAAAACAACCCATATACCGCGCACCCCTACAAGCAAAACCGTTCCTTCCTCACATTTCAAACGATAAAGTAAGTCCCAAACGCTCACTCTAGGCTCTAAACCCCAAGGGCTCTTATTCCCTTAAATCAATAATGGTCCATAATCGGCTTTTCTTCCCCTCAATGTCATCCTCAACACTGCTCCTTAGAGCAATATTTACGGACAACCCATGAAAGAGCACCAAAAAATATCAGAGGCAAAATGATATAGAGAGCAATCCCTATAAACCTTGAATCTCTCATAATTTCTTCATTATTTTTCCCCTCTCATGACTTCTCAAAAGCTGTATCCTGTTCTTGCAAGACGTTTTTCAGTTCTTTTCTTAAGCAGCAATACGTTCTCACCTGCTTAAAGACACCATAATAAAGTTGTAAAATCCCCACGGGAATAGCAGCAAACCAAAATGTCACGAACAGAAGCACGAGAACAAATATCATGACAAGAATATCGTCCATTTTCGAGTTCACACTTTCTTTATACCAATCCTTTTGATCGGTTATTTTACCCCGTTGCTGGTTTATTTCTTTCAATTGCCGAATATTTTTTACCAACAAACGCCACAATATGATGCAGAGTATCAACATAACTGGAAACAAGACCCAAACACACACTGCAATAACTTGCCAAAACGTACACAGAGAGAAAAAAAGGGGTGTATCCCACCACCCTGTCAAGTTCTCTTTGCTGCCTAAGGATGAGAGAAAGACAATCCTGTTGCACAACTCAATAATGAGGGAGAGGAAACAAATGACAACATACTCTCGCGCAGAAAAATAATCTTTCTCGAAAAAATGGCGCAGTCCATTATAAAATGCTGAATTTTTCCCCTTCATTGCTCTTCCTTTTTTTATGAAAAACGCATTTTTTTATCTCATGCCCGCTCTTTTAAGAACCACGAAAAGTGCGATGCATGGCGCTTCCCTTATTTTCAATAAAAACCCCCAACTTTCTAAAAGCGCGGTTGCCCTTCCAAATGATTAAGAGCATCCTCCTCATTACAAAAGAAAATAGACTCTCTTCTTTGCCTGATAATTTTCCAACCATTCATCCTCCCCTCTTCTCTGTGTCACGAGAGCTTCTAAACATTGCCTCTTACCCCTCACGATAGCTACAAAAGCGCCTTGTCACTCTCTTTATCTTACGCGTTTTAATGCCCGTCTCACTTTACGATACGTTCTCACGCGCTTGAAAATAAAATAATAAAATTCTAAAATGAGCATGACAACACCCGCAGGAAAAAAGACGTTTAGCAGAAATATCACCCAAAAGTATACGATAAAAAAACAGATTATTTTTTCTCTATTGTTTTTTACTGGATTATTTTGTTGATCGATTGTGTGACCCCGTTGCTGGTTTATTCCTTTCAATTTCCGAATATTTTTTACCAACAAAAACCACAATATGATGCCGAGTATCAACATAACTGGGAACAAGACCAAAACACACACTATAATAACTTTCCAAAACGCATACAGAGAGAGAAAAAGAGGTGTATCCCACCACCCTGTCCGTTCTCCATTGCTACCCAAAGATGAGAGAAAGAAAATCCTGTTCCATAACTCAAGAGAGAAAATGTTGTACTCTTTGCTATCCAAGGATGGGAGAAAGAAAATCCTGTTCCACAACTCAATAATGAGGGAGAGGAAACAAATGACAACACGCTCTTTCTCAGAAAAAACACTTTTTTCGAAAAAATGGCGCAGTCCATTATAAAATGCTGAATTTTTCCCCTTCATTGCTCTTCCTTTTTTTATGAAAAACGCATTTCTTTATCTCATGCCCGCTTTTTTAAGAACCACGAAAAGTGCGATGCATGGCGCTTCCCTTGTTTTCAACAAACCCCCAACTTTCTAAAAGCGCTATTGCCCTTCCCAATGATTAAGAGCATCCTCCTCATTACAAACCTGATAGGCCTCTTTATCCTCTTTACCTGATGATTTTCCAACCATCCCCTCTTCTTGTGTCATGAGCTTCCAAATATTACCTCTTACCCCTCACGATAGCTACACAAGCGCCTTGTCACTCTCTTTTCTTACGCGTTTTAATTCCCGTTTCACTCTACAATAGGTTCTCACGCGCTTGAAAACAAAATAATAAAATTCTAAAATGAGCATGACAACACCCGCAGGAAAAAAGACGTCTAGCAGAAATAACAACCAAAAGTATACAATAAAAAAACTGCTTATTTTTTCTCTATTGTTTTTTACCGGATTATTTTGTTGATCGGTTGTGTGACCCCGTTGCTGGATAGCCTCTTCTAACTGCTGAATCTTTTTTTTCAACAAATACGTTAAGATGAGATAAAGCACCAATAAAACAGGTATCAAGGCAACAACAACAACCATGATGACTTCACGCAGCACAAAGAGCGCCAAAAGAGCGCTATCCTGCGATACACTCAACGACCACTTGGATTCTAATGGGATCAAAAGAGCTTTATGACCTATCCCAATAAGGATAGAAATAAGAAAAATAATAATATGATCTTTATAAGAACGAAATGATTTTCCAAAAAAAAGAGAGCACAGTTTGTTATAAAATGTGGAATTTTCCCCCTTCATTTGCTCTTCCTTTTTATACAACTGTTTGTCCCTAGCTTTATAAGGACACGCATAATCTCTCCAGCACAATTGCATCCATTGTCGTCAAACAGAACACCCCAGAAAACACTCGTATTGCATATTTATGTTGCCAATACTTTTGCCTATTCACGTGCTTGTTTTAAAAAAACACCTCTCAACACTTCTAAACCAACGCGCGTACACCTCATTTCATGAACATCCCCCATGAAAGGGATAACAATAGCGCTCTCATGAATATATCCCCTTACTATAAACTCTATCACCACCATTATTTCAATAAAAAATGTAATCCAGCACCATTCATATACGCCCCCTGCAGCCTCTACAATAGCCTTATCCTCCCCTTGCAACAAGCCACGCCATAACTCGTTCCTCAACACGGACACCCCCCCCATTACCCTAAGGCTCCCGACAACAACCATACCCGCCCGCACCCTACAAACAGCCATACCCGCCCGCACCCTACAAACAGCCATACCGCTCTGCCCCTACAACAGCCATACCGCTGCCTCTACAACAGCCTTTACCCGCCCCCCCTACAAACAGCCATACCCGCCCGCACCCTACAAACAGCCATACCGCTCTGCCCCTACAAACAGCCATACCACTGCCCCCTAAAACAGCCATACCGCTCTGCCCCCTACAAACAGCCATACCGCTCTGCCCCTACAAACAGCCATACCGCCTCTGCCCCTACAAACAGCCATACCACTGCCCCCTACAAACAGCCATACCGCCTCTGCCCCTACAAACAGCCATACCACTGCCCCCTACAAACAGCCATACCGCTCTGCCCCTACAAACAGCCATACCGCTCTGCCCCTACAAACAGCCATACCGCTGCCCCCTACAAACAGCCATACCGCTCTGCCCCTACAAACAGCCATACCGCTGCCCCCTACAAACAGCCATACCGCTGCCCCCTACAAACAGCCCTATCTAGCTTCTACGATAGCCTTTATCCCTTGAAAAGACAGAAGCATTTTTATTCTTTTCTCTATTGTTTTCCGCCCACTTAAGACATGAAAAAAGGAACTTCCATTGATGCGCAAATTGATCGCGCAATAAGAGCATTTGAAATGAGAAAATCTTACAATTTTCTTATTCCAATTAAAAAGGATCAATGAACATTCAAAATATGACGATACATTCCATTTTTCATTAGAGTTCTTGCAAGCCAATAGCTTAGAATATATTCATAAAAGCGCTTCTAAGACAGAGAGACAGCCGCGATTCTTGAGATCAAGCATTTTAATATTAATGAAAGCACTAACATTCCCTTACAAGTTTGAGGTGTTGTTTTGTTAACAATCTTGTTAGCATGAACTGATTCTATGATGATGCGATATCATCACAATTGCTCTTTATGGACAATATAATGATACACGTCATTTTACTCACAATTCTTTATAAGCCTTGCGTTATAGGCTTGTGGGGAAAAGATAAAGGAGAATCCTGTTGAATATAGCAATTATTTTGGGGTCTGTGCGTCAACCTTCCTTAACAAGAACTTTAGCCAATTATTTAGCGGATTGCCTCATAAAGCGGGGTGCATCACTTCAGTGGGTTGATTTGCGTGAACAGCCCTTGCCGATGACAGATCCCGATTATCATCAGCATGTAGAGGCTAATCCAAGTGCTGCGGTCCGTGAGTTTGTCAAAACCATTGCCGCGGCTGATGGCGTTATTCTAGCAAGCCCTGTTTATCAAGGATCTTATTCGGGTGTTTTAAAAAATGCTCTTGATAATTTGAGCTATAATGCCTTTTTAAATAAACCTGTTGGACTTATCTCTCATGGGAGTACGGCCAAAAAATGCGCACAACCTTGTGAACATTTAGTGCCGGTGGTGCACACGCTTTATGGTTATACACTCCAATGTCAAATCGCCTCTTCCAACGAAGATTTTTCCTCAGATGATGAAGGTCGTACTTGGAAAGTTATAAGTGAAGAGGTACAAACCCGTTGTGAAAGACTTGCTGATGAAATGTACACATTTTTAAAGCAACGAGGTGGGATTTAAAGTAATAAGGGAGGGGGCATGAAAAAAAAGGATGCGCACTATCGTTATTTAGTGGTAGGGGGCACAGGGATGCTTGCTCCTTTGTATCAATCACTAAAGCCGCAAGAAGTGATTATTGCTGCACGCTTTCTTTCCCATAAAGTCCAGCTTGAGGCATTGCACAACAAACAGTTGTGCGTGTCGTTGGATTATGATTGTGCGGCATCAAAGGCGCAATTTTTAGAAGCTGTGAAGCAATGGCATGATCTAAAATATTGCATATTATGGATTCATTCGCCCGCCTATGCATTTTCTTGCGCATTAATTGAGCAGTTGGCTCTTTTGCCTAAACCGCCATGTATTCTTCATATTTTTGGTTCCAACACGCATGATCAAATGATCCTCGAGTGCGCGCACAAAAACAAGGTTGATTTTATCCCCATTCAATTAGGACAAAAAACAACGCCCAAAGGTTTACGATGGCTGACCCATAAGGAGATAAGCCAACAGGTACTGGATGCCATAAAAAACCATATGAATAAACAAAACTTATGAGCAACACCTATGGCTTTGCAAAGAAGCAGTACCCCTTCAATCTCTATCCATACCCGAACACCCTCTTGAATAGCCCATACTCTCTTACATCATAGGCTTTGAGAACGAACAATCCCCCTCCCTTACGCCTCTAAACAGCATGCCTATATCAACAGCTTCAAAACCAAACGTTTTTCTAACCCTTCTCACACGGGCTTATCCCCCTCTCACAACCATCACAGCTCTTGACCAACCACACACCTTTTTACAGTTCCACGTTTTTTACGATTTTGCAAATTTACAGAAAACAAGCAAACTGCCGATAAACCGCCCCATTAAAGCCTATCACCAGCCTATCATCAGCCTATTACAAACCTATCATCAGCCTATTCATTGCCATTAGTCCTTTCCCCCAGAGATCAGCGTAAAATGAGAAAAACAATCGATGCCCTCCTCCCAAGCCGTGAAGAAATGGCATGATCTAAAACTTACGCCTCCCCCATGACACGAGCACTACATGCGCTTTTTCAGCGCTGCGTTTAATTGTTTGGTAACCTTGTAATAAGAGATCAAACGCTTGATAAAGAAATATACAGTGCCACACGCGCACTTTATTTTCCTTATCTTTTCAACACCATTCCACACACACTTCCCTTTTCCCCCAACGCTCTCCATTACCCCAATTCCCCATTCCCCACATTCCAATTTTGACGCATTGCACAATCCAACCTTTACGCCTCCATTGGCACCCTCTTCTCCCCATATCCTCCCCACAACCATCACGGCTCTTGAGCAACCACACACCCTATTACAGTTTCACGTTTTTACGATTTTGCAAATTCACAGAAAACAAGCAAACTGCCGATAAACCGCCCCATTAAAGCCTATACAAGCCTATCACCAGCCTATTACAAACCTATCATCAGCCTATTCATTGCCAACAGCCCTTTTCCCCCAACGCCCTCCATTCCCCCAATCCCCCAATCCCCCATTCCCACATTCCCACATTCCAATTTTGACGCATTGCACAATCCAACCTTTACGCCTCCATTGGCACCCTCTTTACCCCATATCCTCCCCACAACCGTCACAGCCCTTGAGCAACCACACGCCCTATTACAGTTTCACGTTTTTACAATTTTGCAAATTTACAGAAAACAAGCAAACTGCCGATAAACCGCCCCATTAAAGCCTATCATCAGCCT
The DNA here is from genome assembly GCF_042195625.1 of Bartonella sp. AP9QHHD. Lineage (NCBI taxonomy): Bacteria > Pseudomonadati > Pseudomonadota > Alphaproteobacteria > Hyphomicrobiales > Bartonellaceae > Bartonella > Bartonella sp. AP9QHHD. Next base: position 53,080 of record NZ_JBHIOP010000062.1, read on the forward strand.
ATTACAAGCCTATACAAGCCTATTCATTGCCATCAACCCTTTTCCCCCAACGCTCTCCATTACCCCAATTCCCCATTCCCCACATTCCAATTTTGACGCATTGCACAATCCAACCATTACGCCTCCATTGGCACCCTCTTCTCCCCATATCCTCCCCACAACTCTCACGTCTCTTGACCAACCACACACCCTATTACAGTTCCACGTTTTTACAATTTTGCAAATTTACAGAAAACAAGCAAACTGCCGATAAACCGCCCCATTAAAGCCTATACAAGCCTATCACCAGCCTATTACAAACCTATCATCAGCCTATTCATTGCCATCAACCCTTTTCCCCCAGAGATCAGCGTAAAATGAGAAAAACAATCGATGCCCTCCTCCCCAAGCCGTGAAGAAATGGCATGATCTAAAACTTACGCCTCCCCCATGACACGAGCACTACATGCGCTTTTTCAGCGCTGCGTTTAATTGTTTGGTAACCTTGTAATATGAGATCAAACGCTTGATAAAAGAAATATACAGTGCCACAATGGGTATTGTTAAGAAAAAATCAAAAACACCCCCCAGCAGAATGATCAAAATCAGCGTGTAAGCTGCCGCCATTGCGTAATGCATTTTATCCCCTTCTCTTTATAAATTGATTGATTGGGTTGCTTCAGTCACTTCTTCCAATTGCTGAATTTTCTTTTTCAATCGATGAGTTAAAATTTCACGAAGGATCACAACAACAGGGATCGTTGCAAAAATACATACCGATAAAAAAAACCAGAAAAGCAAGAGAATGGCAAAATATTCAAATCTGCTCTCATCTATCTCATCTATCCCTTTAAAGAAAATCACATAGACATAAGCTTTGAAAAACATAATGATGAAAGAAAGGCATGCGTGAAGGATATAATCTTTGCGTGAAAAAGCGAGCCATTTTTTTAACGAATAGGAACTTATCTTTGTTTCTAGTGCTAAGTTTTGCGGCACTCTCTCTTTTTCTTTTCCGCTTTTTTCAAAGAAACAAAAACGCTGTGGATGTTCTTTCATCAAACGTCTTTGTTTTTTCACTCTGTAATAGAGCCTCAAACGCTTTATTAAAGAATAATAAGGCGCCACAATAATCATATTCACAAAAATGGCAAAAACTGTAACTGCATTTAGAAAAAAACATCCAATCGGCAGAAACAAAATAAAAACCGCGCCCTCACTCCTCATGCGTATAACCTCATTGATTAATCTCTTGCTGCTTTATTTTTTCTTTTAGTTTTTGCTTTATTTTTTCCAATTTACGCTCTTTAAAACGACAAATCCCCCACAAAATAGGAAGGGGTGTGAGAAGACAAAACCATATCAACACTGGTAAGAGAAAAATAAGAGAACCAATTCCTTCCCATCTTGTCCATTGCAACGGCTGTACCAGAGACTTTGCACCCGCAGGAACTTCTAAAGCCATCATGATAAGGCATGTACAAAACATGATAAAAAAGCGGTGCCCTATTATTTTACACCGTCCCACCCCTTTACGCATTTCCACTGAAGACACCATAAATTTTCTAAATGAAAAGAAAGACTCTTCAAATGTTGCTTTTTTCTCCTGCATTGTTCCCCTCTGCTTTTACGCTTCGCGCTTTTTACGCATTATTTTCAGGTTTAAGCTCTTTTTAAATTATCTAAACTCTTTATTTTTCTCAATAAATTTTTTCATCAATCCTAATTTCTACATCCATATATTCTAACTCCCCATCCTTTATGTAAAGAATATGAGGACGATAGTTTTTTCCATCAACCTCACAAATCGCGTCCTTTTCGTAAACAAAATATCCCTGTTGCCTTAATTCTTCTCTTTTTTCCTCGATCAAATTTTCATAAGAATCTCTTCTTCTATTGCACAAATTGGGATCTGTAGCTCTAAAACATTCATAGCTTTCCACCTCCATGGAAAAATCCTTTGCCGCCTGTTGAAGCAAATCGTAACTGGGTTGCTTTGTCTTTTCTACCGCTTGAGCAATCACCATTGCGCGTTCCAGATGCTCCTCTTCGATGCTTGTTTCAAAGCCCAGCTTCTCACCTTCCATAAAGCTTTTGTGATAAGAGTGTAAAGTTTCAACATCGCCCATCAAAGCCAGAGCAGCAAGATAACGCAAGGAATAAGAAGCCAACCGAGGGACCACAGTTTTGTTTTCCCAAGGCAGGATTCTATATTGAGAGTGAAGCATCTTGCCAAGATCAACCTCAGTCATTGCCTCATCTAAAGCTTTCTCGAGTACACGACGTAAACATCCAACGCTTACCTTTTCTTCAAAAATTTCCAACCCCTTCACATCAAAACTCAATTCAAGAGCAATCAAACCTCCAGAATTATAAGGGTCTATTGTTTGGCAAGCCGCCGCATGGATACCAGAAACCACTGCAATTGCACAATCAAATCGCGGATACCCCTTCTCAGCATTATAAAGAAACTGCACTTCACGATCTGGTAAATAATAGGTGGCCAAATGATCTCCTTTTCCTTCAATTTCCACCTTCCACCCCAAACTCTTTAAAAGCGCCGTTGCACTTTCCATCGTTAAGATTTCCTCATCAGAAAGAGAAAACTCTTTTTCCTCAGATAACGGCTTAATCATCGGCATTTCCCCACTAGACGGCTCAAAAACGACAGGTTGTTCAAGCACGCGGCTTAATTCTTTTGTCACTTGGCAATACAGCCTCACCCGCTTGAAAGTAGAGTAATACAATGCCCAAATAAACATCATGACCACGGCAGAAAGCAGCGTGAAAAGCGTCAAGCCCACACCCCACGAGAGTACAACAATAATATCCATCATTTTAATATCTATCATTTTCTCCGCCCCTTCATGCGCTGTTTTGTTGAGAAGCGGTTTTTCTCCGCTTCCAGATTGCTTGCTCCAACATATCGATCTTTTCTTTCAACAGAACCGTGAAAATGATACGAACCACAAAGGCAACAGGGATGAACAAAAAAATAAACCATGATATAAGCTCCATAATTAACGAGAGAGCTGCCACGACATCCCCTTCCCACTCCGCCAACTTCCACCCAAGCAACATGGGTACGAAGCGAAGAGCCATTCTTAAAGCAGCCACAATGAAAGCAATACAAAAAATGACTTTATAATTTTTGCTTGTCAAAAACGCTTCTTCCAGCGAAAAAGACCGTGGTTCTTTATCCAATGGTGATTTTTTTCCATTGCCCCTCATTTTTTATCCCTCATTTGTTTCAATTTCTAAGCCATTTTCATGAACCGAAGCTTTCGTCCTCACAATGAATGAGGGTTCATCAATATCAAACGCTTGTATCCCTCATCTTTTATAAAGACAATATCAAGGGTGCATTTTTTCATCACCTTCAAACATCGCACGAAGAGAAGGTCTCTCCTACAACGCATGAGAATATATAAAGACCAGTATTCATTTTCTGCCCTCCCTTCACACGCTGTTTTGTTGGTAAGCCGTTTTTCTTCTCTGCCAGATTTCTTGATCCAACTTATCGATCTTTTTTTTCAACAAACGCGTAAAGATGATACCGACCACAAAGGCAACAGGAATGAGTACAAAAAGAAGCGCTGATATAAAAACCAATATTAATGTTAAAATGAACAGGATATAATTCCACCACCCTGTCAAATCCCACTTAAAAAACATAAAGAATGCCATTATAAAAGCTGACACAATGAAAGCAATGCAAAAGATGACTTTATAATTTTTGCGTGTCAGAAACGCTTCTTCAAGCGCAAAAGTCCGTAATTCTTCATCCAATGATGCATTTTTTCCATTGCCCCTCATTTTTTATCCCTCATTTGTTTCAATTTTCAAGCCATTTTCATGAACCGAAGCTTTCGTCCTCACAATGAATGAGAGTTCATCAATATCAAGCGCTTGTATTCCTCATCTTTTATAAAGACAATATCAGGGGTGCATTTTTTTCCATCACCTTCAAACATCGCACGAATAGAAGGTCTCTCCTACAACGCATGAGAATATATAAAGACCAGTATTCATTTTCTGCCCTCCCTTCACACGCTGTTTTGTTGGTAAGCCGTTTTTCTTCGCTGCCAGATTTCTTGATCCAACTTATCGATCTTTTTTTTCAACAAACGCGTAAAAATGATACCGACCACAAAGGCAACAGGAATGAGTACAAAAATTAAATCTAATATAACCTGCACGATGCAAAAGAGAGCTGCCACGACATCCCCTTCCCACCCCGCCAACTTCCACTCAAGCCACATGAGTAAGAAGAGAAGAGCCGTTCTTAAAGCTGCCACAATGAAAGCAATGAAAAAAATGACTTTATAATTTTTGCTTGTCAAAAACGCTTCTTCCAGCGAAAAAGACCGTAATTCTTCATCCAATGATGCATTTTTTCCATTGCCCCTCATTTTTTATAAAGACAATATCAGGGGTGCCTTTTTTTTCATCAACTTCAAACATCATGTTTTCATCACTCACAGTGTACCCCCTATTATCTTAAGGCTTCTCTTTTCTCGTCGATCAAATTTTCATAAAAATATCTTCTTCTATTGCACAAATTTGGGTCTCTGACTCTAAAATTCTAAGTGCTCTTTTTATTTTCAGGAAGATAAGCTGCTTTCCAAAGAAGAAGCAAACGAGTGCAAGAAAATCGTAACGAGGTTGCTTTGTCTTTATGACGATTTAAATCATCAACAAAACCGGCCCAAATTGATTTTTTCGATATTTTTTTCAAAACCCAAACTTTCATCTTCCATAAAGCTTTTATGAGAAAGCTGCCAAATGTTAACATCACCAAGCAATGTCAAAACCACAAGGGTGTGCAAGTAAAGAAGAAGCCACTTGAGAGATAGCACAATTTCCTTTTCCCAAGGAAGGGTGTTCTATTGAAAGCCAAGCACGCAGACAAGATCAACCTCAGTCCCAGATCAACCTCATTCATTGCCTCATCGAAAACTTCCTCAAGTACACAGCATAAATGCCTTACGCTTACCTCTTCCTCAAGAAATTTCAATCCCTTTGCCTTAAAATCCACCCCTTTGCCTCAATGCCTCGTTGTCAATCTGGCCCCCCAAAATGATAAAGCCCTAAAATGATAAGGATTAATCATTTGGCAAGCCGCCGCATGGATACCAGCGTCTCTCACAATTCCATAACCAAATTGCACAAAACCTTTTTCATCCAGAGAGAGAAACTGTCCTTCACGGTCTCGTAAATAAATAGATGTCCCTCTTTTCTTTCAATTTCCCCCTCTACCCCAGGCTCTTTAAAAGCACTGTTACACTTTCTATGGAGCAAAACGTGTGCTTTTGGCGCGTCTTCTCTATGCGTCTTACCTCTCCACCTGCAAGAAAATGGGCTCTTCTTCCCCAAACACCAGAATATCTTTTGCTTTAAGTATAGATTTTTCGCTCTCAATATCGCTTGGTAAAACACATTTTTATGCTTGATAAAAGAAAATAAGTTACAAGATTTTCACTCTTTAAGAAAACACCAACAGCAAGTAAAGTCCAAGAGCAGCCCCTCTTCACTTTCCCCTTAAAAGCTCACAAAAATCCCACTCAAACAAAAGTACCACTCAAGCAAAAGTACCACTCAAGCAAGAGCACCTCTCAAGCAAGAGCCTCAATTCTTTTCAAAACACGACACAAATATAAAAAGGCATAAAACGAGAAGTGTCCCCCATGCTCCTTAATGAACAAGTCAAAAGCAAGGCTCAACGAAAGCCTCTCTTCACTTTTTCCCCTCGCTCATTTTCCCCTCGCTCACATCGTATAATATGACGGGAGCTCCTTTCTGCTCAACCTCTTCTTCTAATTGCCGTATCATTTTGTTCAACTGACGGGTCACGATAAAACGCATAATAAAAACAATCGGTAAGAATAAAAAAGTACAGGCAAGCAGCCATGCCAGTGGCTCGAATACGACAAGAGAAACAAAATCCTGCCCTCTCCATATCTTAACGACAACAGTTATAACTATTGGAGCAGTCGCCATGACCGTAGAAAGATAGAATATTTTTTTATAGTCTTGCCAAACAAGAGAAAGCTGCTTTTTATTTTTGAGAGATCTGTTTTAAGGCGATATCGCGTTCATTCAGCACGCATTTCAGTTCCTTTTTCACGCGGCAATACAACCGCGCACGCTTGATAAACAGGTAATAAATGACAACGATTGGCACCCACAATAAAACATTTAAGACCATAAAGAACAGGAAAGAAAAGGCCATTAATGTTATAAGACTACTGGTCATTTTATCCTCCACGCCCATTCTTCATACGAATTGCCTGATCGCGTTGTTGTATTGCTTCTTTCAATTGTTGAAGTTTTTTGTTCAATTTTCTCGTTAATTTTATACACATGATCCCAATGATCGGAAAAAAGAGAAGAAGCCCAAACCATAGAATGCTCAACAGCTGCATGATAACGCCGACCATATCGCTCTTCCACCATACCAAATTTGCGACAAAGAAAGCAGATTGCAAAACAGTAAAGAGGATAAAGATAAAAAAGATTATTTTACATTCTTTTGAAGAAAGAGGCAGAAATTCTTTGAAGTTAAGAAAGCGCATTGTCGCATCAAGGGTCTTATGGGCGAGATTGTGTCTTTTCATTTCTCCCAGATCATTGCACAATTGTTGTATGGCTTGCTTTTTTTGCGTTGTACTCTTTTTCAAGTCTTGAGAGAGTTTAAAAGATAACCTGATATGTTTGATCAACCGGTAAGGAAGCCGGATCATAACCATAAACATTACAATGGCAATGATGGTGAACCCTAAAAAAGCCAAAAATTTTATAACAATAGTCACGTGTTTCCCCTATCGCATTGATGTGAAATCATCATTTTTATTCTCTTCTCAAGCAACCATTTCTAATTTCTTTATTGTTTTTTTCACGCCATAATGAAGGAGACTATGGAAGATTAAAATGACAGGTAAAGCGACAACAATACACGCACAAAACCAAAACAGCAGCTGCATGCCAAAAACGCCAACCTTAAACAATAGAGGCATATAATTGTGTAAAAAAATCGCAGATTTTGGAAAAAAAGCAAAAAAAGCGAGCAAAACTGCGAAAACCACAATCACAATGAAAGCTAGAAAAAAGATGATACAATAATCTTTTCTTGAAAGTTCCAAAGATTCTTTAAAAGAAAGGGAGCTGAGCTCTGTTGCAAAAACTGTATTTTGTCCTATGCTGACTTTCTGATTATGCCCCAAATTCTGTAATGCACCCTTTTTTAATTTCCGCCGCATCCCACACAACAATATTGTCCGTTTTATCAAAGAATAATAAAGTACCAAGATTGTCATCAGAGTAGAAAAAAGTATCATGATCTCCCCGAGAAACATGACAGTACTCCACCATACTGTAGTCAAAATTACAAAAGTACTTATAAAAGAAGCAGCCACTTGTTTCCCTATTGTGTTTTGTTGAGAGATTGGTTGTCTAGCTGTTGCTGCTCTGGCAATGTATCCCACAGCTTCATCATTTCCTTCACCTCCCGTTTAGAGATAGCGTTAAAGACAAAAAAGAGTGGAAAGAACACCACAAGAACACCAAAAATCATTTGCGGCAAGAGACATAAAAAAGCCCAAACACTATTCCATCCCGCGTCACGCAAAAACACGATTGCAGGATTATTTTCAAAAGGCTGTTTCAAGATCTCCTTAATCATTTTTCGAAGATCTCCTTGTTCCATTTGTCCCAGTGCTTGAAACTGTTCTTTGGATATAACGTGAAAAAACTCCAAAGGATTCATATAGACAGTCGCGGCAAAAAGCACCAACAAGAGGATAGCCAAACACAAAATGATGACGTAATCTTTTCTTGAGAGAGCCGTCCATTTTTTGAAAACCGCACACTGATTTAACACGGGCTGTGACGCAAAAGCCGTATTTCCCTTATGGGCAGATTGGTGTTGTGATTTATCTTCGATCATACGGATATTTTCTCACTTCTAACATGCCCACTCACTCTTTGAGAACATGCAACCAGCAAAACCGGTTTATCTAGCACTCTTTTCACCATGAAACACGCGCTATAAGCCCCTTTAAGTCTATTTTTAAAATTTCTCATACGTGACAACATACAATCCCTAAACCTTACAAGCACAAATGCCATTGTATCCTCTTATCTATTACCCACACTTCAAAAGACAATGTTTCACAAAACTCAACAAGCAAAAATATTCAATCTAAGAAATATCTGATGTGTAAAGTTTACAAACAATACGCTGATTTATAACAATTTATTGTTTTTCATATTAAATGAGAACCCTAAATACCGTAGGATTGTCTTATTCCAAACCTATTCCATATTAAATCAACCCAAACCATGTCTCTTGTGCGTTACAAGCAGAAAGAGCCATATAGAGTAAAACATTAAGAAAGGATGATAAATGCCTCTAAGGAAGCGCCTCAAATGCCAAGAGCTGTCCGCAACAATGAGAGCTGGCAAAATGTGTGATGCTATAGACTTTCTTCTTCACAAGCGTAAAAATGGAAGTGTGCAATAGATTTTATATTATTCAAACTTTATATGGATTTCATTGGGGACTTTATCGTTATACCCTTCATGAGCACCCTTGAAAAATGGGCAAAAGAGAGCCCTAAGACATGGCTCTTTAAAAAGCAACACAAAACAAAGTCAAACAAGCAATCGATTATCCAGTATAAAAAACGTGCGACAAACAACCTTAATCCTCATTTGAAAGCTTCTTAATCAAAAAGGCTTCATTTTAAAAATTCTTCATTAAAGATGAAATATCTCACAGCCCCTACATTTGTATAGCCCCTACATTCATCAAGGCATCTCTTATAAAAGCATCTTTTTATAAAGGCATTTTTATAAAGGCATTTTCTTCTTATAAAAACAGCCTCTTTCGATAATGCATTCCGTCCTTTAAACGACATCCCCTCGTCTTATGATGAGATCCATTAAAACGGAAAATTATACTCTATAAAGGATACTTACAAAGGATACACCAAACAAAATAGCGAGATCATTCACAGTTTATTTTAAGCCGATAAACGATATTTTATTTGAAAATATAGGGCATCTTATGTTATTATAATAGAATGCGGAGGTTTGCTTTTTGCCGCTCTCTGCCACTCAACAGAAGACAATATATCTCCTATAAAGGATAAAAGTATGCTTAACAGCGTGATGTATATCAAATATCTTGGGAAAGCGCCCAACAACAAAAAAATAAGAGAACCCAAATAAAAAGCTTCCAACTTAAGAAAACAATGACCTTTCAAAAGTGGAATTGAAAAATTTCCACAAAGCGCTCGTGAAAAAAGAGACAAATAATCCCATTAGAAAAAACTTCCTATTAGAAAGACGATGACATGCCCTTGAAATCCATTGTTATTTTTTCATTCACATTTGACAAAAATTTTCCTTCAATCTCTCAAGAACAGTTAAGAAATATTTAGAAAGCAAATAATCCGCTAGCAATAAAAAAATAAGCATGACAGGGGCGGAAGATAAGACTGATAGGGATAAGATAAAAAAGGTAAGAAACCACCTTAAAGATGATTTTTTCGCCCCACACCGTTGCTTTTCTTTGCATTTAAAACGCCTTTAGTATCGTTTGTTTTTTGATCTGCAACGGCTGATATTTCCCGGTATTTGCTCACTCCCCCCCCAGTATTTTCCCCCTTTTAAGTATTTTCCTCCTTTTAAGTATTTTCCCCCTCTTAAGTATTTGCTCCCCCCAATATTTGCGCCAAGTGCTTTTTACATCACTGTCCCCCATCAACAGACAGTTTCTTTTTCATTCAAATGGTTAAGTTCATGAAAATACGTAAAAAACGCGGTAGATCGAAAATAACAGGAAAGCAAGAGCCCAATAGCTGTATTTCACGTGCCCAAAATTCCAGCGAATCTGCGCTTCAATCTGCGATTGAAATGCGTGCAAAACACTTTGGTTTAAGCTTCGAAGAAGCGAAAAATCCGCTTGTCGGAACCTATATTGGGCGTCTTTGTTTGCTTGGCTATAAAGAAGCTTCATCAGGCATCAGTAAAGAGCAATATGACGCGGCGCAACAATACTTGCAAATTAGAAACGACTATTTATGTGCAAAAGGTTTACCAAACGGTTATTATGATGGTTTTACGCACAGCGCATCAGATGAGAAAGCAAAAAAGCAATGGGTCCAAAGAGCAACGGAACACTATGAAGCTATGCAAGAAGCGATTAAAGAAGCACAATATCTACATCGTCAACACAACTTTCATGCGGCATTACACTATCTTGTTATAGAAGATCAACCGCTGCCTAATCTTGTTGGTTCGTTGCGTATTATTCTTGATGCCCTTTATAAACATTTTGACAGTTCTACCCAAAAGAGCCTTGGCTAAAACACCCATCATTTCCTCCCCCTCACAGGATAAAGATTCTCCCCCTCCTTTTATAACATGCCTCTTTATAACCAGCGCCTTTATAAAGTCCCCCTTTGGCAAGTGACACTTGAGAACCTCTGAGCATGCCCTTTCATAGAATTTCATGGGATTGACAAGCTTAAAGCGCACAACAAACAAGCTTAAAAATATCCACCACGCCCTTTAAAAAAATACTTCAACTGTCAAAGAGACTTAACCTTATACCTACCAGTGCCTCACTTAATCCATGCCTCAAAGGACAATATTTCACGGCATATTCACGGCATGGACAGGATAAATATTGCCCCCTCTTTAAAAAACAGCAACATTCTTCTCTCTACCCCCCATTATAACAAACCACCCTCATCATACACTTCACCCAATATCGCGACATCCTTAGCTCTTCAGACAATTCATTATCGTCATTTTACGTCTTTTCTTGTACAATTCTATATGGCTCTTCTGATCTTATGACGGACAAGAGCTATGGCTTTTATTTCAGCATAATCTGGGTTTCTCATTCAAGATAAATAACGATAAAATATCCACTATAAATCAATAGCTTATCATTAAAACAACCCGTTGATTTTTGACACAATTAAAAGCATCATCCCTTAAACGAAAGAAAAAGCCCCTACCAACAATCTCCTCCCTCATCAACAACTGCACCGATAACCCTCCACACCCATCACACCACCACTAATACGACAGCCAGCACAACCCCAATCACCCCCACAAATCGCCAACACCTAAAGCTTTGCCCCGCAACACCTTCCAACCACCGCCTTCCCAATTTCATCAATAAAATACCACGGATTTCAAAACCACAATTCTCCCTTCACCTTTCCCCTCCTTTCTCAAAGGAGAAAATGTTTTTTGCCACATCAAAAACTTTTCCATTAAAACAAGATATTTTGCTGCATAGCTAATGAATGAGCTTTTTTCTGTAGATTTTTCCCGCGATAAAGGAGGAAAAATAATCGTTTTGCGGTTGACAGAATATGAAAAATCGTATTTAATGATGGATGCGGCAAGGGGTTTTCTGCGTCCAGATTTCATCGTAAAATTTTCGCATTATCATAGACTATTATAAGTTATTATAAACTGTTATAAAACAGTGTGTTTCGCGACAATGTTTAAAACTTTACGGTTTGAAGGTATCTTTCGTCCTTTTCTGACTGTTTTCTTTTGCATTACACAATTTGCATCACCAACAACTCTATAATTTTGAGATTTTCAAAACAAGTGGTATTCAATAAGGGCTCTCAATAGAACGCCCTAATAATCCCCCCATAAAATACCAATATCATACATCACAGCAATGATGAGCAATACACGCATAAAAATATGAAAACGGCATTATTATGCTCTCATCGCCTCACCTTTCAAGATGCAAAGGCTTGTTTTTCAAAACATTGTTTAGCCAGAATTGAAGAAGATAATATCACTTATCGATCATCAACATAGAGGCTAAGATTATGAAGCCACAAGATTCTCCCCCACCACATTCCTCACAAACCCCAGAAGGTGCAAGTGCACCTGAAGGGGCGCATGCAAATGCATCATTAGACACTCTTACTGCACATTTAGAACGGCTTAACATTGAAAAAATAAAAAACACCCCTTTTAATCGTGCGGAATTAAAAGATATTATTGCCGGTTTAGAAAAGCATAATGCCGATGGCAGTTGGATCAAAAATTATTATGATATTTTAGATCTTTACATGATGCCAGCCTTGGTCGATCAAGCAAATCGTAAATATCCAGAGATGAATCTCAAACTTACAAGCCCCCCTGACGGCTTTGCCCTTGCTCTCAAAGAAACGCTCGAAAAGGGCATAAAATCTTCTAGGCTGATCGTTAACGCACAAGATAGGGGAATTCATTTTGCGGTTGTCGATCATCAAACCATTGATAATAAAACATCTTTGATCTTTTTTGAACCGACCTTACTGCGTGACACGCTTCCCGCATTACTTGCATTAAGGACGCGACAATCCATTGAACATCACCAATTTCCGAATATTCATTTTGCCATAGTAGAAATGGATATTCAACGAAGCTCCTCTGAATGTGGGATGTTCAGCTTAAGCCTTGCCAAAAAGCTTTATCTCGAAGCTCAAAAATTAGAAAGACTACACAAAGATAATATTAAGGGTGTGTTATGTGAACCAGACACGCCTTTACCTGCTGAAAAATTAGATCCATATCTTCCAGCTCGTTTATACAAACACGTGCAAGGAAGAAGACGTCTTGGGGAATATCTAAAAGCCAATCCAGAAGCAGCACAGGAGAAAGTAAACAAAAAAGGCGAAACCCTAAACGAGAGGTTTGAGAGAAGCTTGGTAGCAACAGAGACAAAAACTGTTTCTGTTTCACAACACAGAAAAAGAGCCACAGAATACAAATCTCTGATGATGTAATAAGCATTTAGCTCTATTCCACCTTCACAAAGTAATGAAGCTCTGCGGCTTTACGGTAAGGCATAAATTGCTGTTAGCAAATCTTCTTTTGAGGTAAAGAGGTAAAGATGCAAACAGTAAGCAACGTGACCTCTTAAAAGATAAAAAGATACCTTACCTTTGACTCTGAAAAGCGGGGGATTTTGTCTTTCGTAACAAAAATTTTTTAAAATAAAGATGATTTCATCTCTTTGTTTTTTTTAGCTAAAAAATCTTTCCTGCAAACATTGTTTAGCCAGAATTGAAGAAATAATATCATTTATCGATCATCAATATAGAGGCTAATAGTATGAAGCCACAAAATTCCCCCCTCCCTCATTCCTCACAAACACCAGAAGGAGCAAGTGCAAATGAATCTTTAGAAGACCTTATTGCACGTTTGATGCAAAGTTCCATCCAAACAGAAGAAGAACATGTTGCACCGAGTTCTGACGAATTAAAAGATATTATTACAGGCTTAGAAGATGATCTTGTCACCGGCCGTTGGATTAACGCTTATTATGAAAACACAGATATTAGATTGATGCCGGCTCTCGTAGAAAAAGCAAACAGCAAATATCCAGACATGAATCTCAAATTGGCTCTTACAGCAGAAGAGTTTTCGCACGCACTAAAAGAAGTCGTTGAGAGCGACGCAAAATCTGCCCGATTTATAGTCAATTCGGGAAGCAAAATCCACTTTGCCGTCCTTGATTATCAAAAAGTTGATGACAAAATCTCTTTGATTATGCTTGAACCTACAACATTTCAGAATATCACAGCTTGCAAACTAGGGATAAAAATAAATCAAACCCTTCAATGTCTTCAACTGCCTCCTTATTCTTTTACCACGGCAGAAATGGATATTCAGCGAAGCTCTTCTGAATGCGGGATGTTCAGCTTAAGCCTTGCCAAAAAGCTTCATCTTGAATCTGATAAATTAGCAAGATTGCATAAGGATAATGTTAAGGGTGTATTATGTGAACCCAATTCATCTTTATCTGCTGAAAAGTTAGATTCCTATCTTCCAACCACTTTTTATAAACACGCACAAGGAAGAAGACGTCTAGAACACTATTTAAAAGCCAATCCGGATGCTGAACATGAAACAGTCAACAAAAAAGGTGAAACTCTGAGAGAGAGATTTGAAAAAAACTTAAGAACAACAGAAGGAAAAACTGTTTCTGTTTCCTCGCACCAAAAAAGGATTACTGAATACAAATCTTTAACGATGTAATTGAGGCTTTTCCATATTCCTATTCATCAAAGAACGAAGAGATGCTGCTTTACGGCTAAGATTTCTCTAAGCAAACCAGCTTTTGCGCTCATAAAACAAAAATAGCATAAACAACTTTCCTCTTAAAGAAAAAGCACCATTGTCCTATAAAAACCAGCCCCTCTTAAAATTGTATTAAAATTCCACAGCTCTTGTTAGCCCAAAGCTCTGTGTAACAATGAGGCTCTTTGGATAAGCAAAATGCTTGATACATAAAATATTTAATGCTTTCGTCTTCAGTAAAAGCATATGTCTTTTTTTCTGAGAGTATCCGCTTCGTATCTCAAACACCCCCACATCAATACCATACGACCAAACAACCGCAATAGACCACACTTATCGTGCATCAACCCAACAACTGCCCGCACACCAAGAAGGCTCCATAAAAAAACACCAGGACAAGCTCTTAAAATCTACAACCTCTCTTAACGGAAAACACCAGCCCAACTATTACTCCTCTTGCCCAGCCATTATTCCACTTACCCAACTATTATCCCTTTTGACCAACCATTCCCCCATTCCCTAAGATGTCATAACCAACCTTTTGATTTCATAAAAGTTTCACATCTCTTCTGTTTTTGAAGCGTGAAAAAATTCATTTTTAATCTGTCAACCAGCCTCACGTTAACGTGAGGCTTTATTTTATGGAGAAGCAAATGAGAAAAATATCATCAGCAGGGCTTGCGCTCATTAAACAATGGGAAGGATTGCGTTTACAAGCCTATAAAGATGCCATCGGGGTGTGGACAATTGGCTATGGTCATACCAGCGCGGCTGGCAAACCGTTCGTTCACAAGGGCATGATCATTACTGAAAAACAAGCAGAAGAAGTTCTTTCTCAAGATTTAAGACAATTTGAAAATACCGTTGAAAAACATGTGACGGTTTCTTTAACGGATGAACAATTCGCCGCGCTCGTATCGTTTTGCTATAATATAGGAACATCGGCTTTTTGTAATTCGACCCTGCTCAAAAAACTCAATAATGGCGAATATGAAGCCGTCCCTGCTGAGTTACAAAAGTGGACTAAAGCAGGAGGAAAACGTCTTCACGGTTTAGTGCACCGTCGTGCAGCAGAATCGGGATTATGGGCAAAAGGGGCTTATGTTTCTCCCAACTACCAAACTGTAGAAACGCAAGCTCCAATGGGATTTTTCAAAGCAGAAGCGCTTACACCGATTATTGGTTCTTTTTCTGGACTTGGGGGCTTATTGGCAGGCAATGGTCCCATCCAATGGGCATTAGCAACCATTATGGTTTTAGCCGCCTGCGTTGGCATTTTCTTTGTGGCAAAACGGTTTCGGGAGCAGCGCTTATGATGTGGTGGTTGAAAAAAAATCTGATGATAACAGGAGCGGCTCTGACCGCTTTTTTTATCGCTTTAGCAAAAGCTTTCACTCTTGGAAAGAAGGTTGAACAACAAAAGCAAATAGAAAAAACGCTAAAGTCATCAACAACACGGCTAGAGGTGGAAAATGAAATTAATCAAAAAAGTGATGCTGATATACGCGCTGCTCTTACTCACTGGTTGCGCGATAAAAACAATCAATGAGCCTTTTTCTTGCGTTGGTTGGATGCCCATTTATTTAGACAACAAAGATCTCAATATCATCAGTTCAAATCTCGCAAGAGATATTTTAAAGCATAACAAACAAGGGGAACACATGTGTGGGTGGAAACATGGCTAGAAAAAAAACGGAAAAACAAACAGAGCTTACAGAAAAGGAAAAAGAAGTCCTACAAGAAATCATCACAACGTATAAAAGTGTAAAAATGATGTCACGCTATACGAAATGGATTATATTCATCATTTTCTTATTAGCACTTGATTTTTCACGGATCGTAGATGTGCTGGGAAGTATTTTTACACAAAAATCGAATATTCAGCTCTAAAATAAATAAAAAACGTGAGACGTGTTAAATCTTTTAAATATAAAAAGCCATTCGTTATTTTTTGAAAACATGGAGATTTTATTGATGATTTTTCATGTCTCACGAGAAATTTTTATACACTCTTCACAAACACTTTCATGAAATGAATTTAGGGGTATGAAGAGAGATTTTTAACCAACGCGTAAGTCAGCAACTTTGGTAACATAAGAAAAGGATCATACCAACATACATTTTTTTAATAAACTATTGATATCCAAATGATTTTATACTCTTCATAAATAGCATTGCCAAGAATTTGTATTAAAAGACATTTCTTTTAAAGAAGTGCATAAACAAGCAATGTAATGGTAGCCTTACATAAAGCCTCTCATCTTTACGTTGAATAAAAAAGCAAGCCGGCTCCTCTCACCTTCCCAATGCCCTGCCTCTCAATGCCCTGCCTCCCAATTTCCACCCTCCCAATTTCCACCCTCCCAATTCCCTGCCTCTCAATTCCCTGCCTCCCAATTTCCACCCTCTCAATTCCCTTATGTTCTATGCATAAAGGTCAAGTTGAAGAGAATATATGGAAAATCCTTGGCTCGAAAATATGAAAAGAAGGCATGAGGCTACAACAGAATTTCGCGTGCCTTTATCATCAGAAGCATTAAAAATTCTAACACAAGCACGCCTACTGTCTTGTCATGATTTTTTTCGGCTACCTGTCATGGTCCCCTTAGTTCAAAAATGGCTCCCCACTCAAGAATTTTCTGTCACAATATAGGCAACAAACAGAACTTGAGTATAACAATATGGGTTTGGCTCCAGTTTAGGTGATGAGCTTACCGAAAAAAAGATGAGAGCAAGGCGAAAAATTAGCTTTTATCTTTAAGCTTCTCAAATGGAGCAGTCTCCCCATTTCAGAGATCAACGAAACAGAGAGATGCTTATTCTCCTATGCAAAAGCTTGAAATACCAGCATCTTATTCATAAAAAACAAACCAGCCCCATCATGCTCTTTTCAACTCTGTCTTTCCAACGCTCAATAGGTACTAACTCTTAACTACTGACTCTTTTTAACTACTGACTTTTAATGATTGCGTTGGTTCATAAAAACCGTAGTGACCTCTCACCTTATGAAGCACAAACCCAGGATTTTTTAACGATGCATGCATAAACCTGAAATGAAAAAACAGAACTGTATTAGGAATAACTGACTATAAATCAAAGAATTATATTTTTATTAGCACAATATTTTCAAAGGAAACCACGATCCCCGCACAATAGAAACATTTCATAAAAACAAGAGAAAAAGCTATGGATTAAGAGTGAGATTCATTCACAATGACGGTAGATCAACCAGTGGAGAATAGAACAATCCTATAAGATAAAGAAACTATCATAAAAGGAAAAACTGTATGAAACGTGAAAAAGCATAAAAAAAACGGGCACAGAAGACCCGTTTCTTTATTACGTCTAGGAATAAGAGCTTAGAAATCCATTCCGCCCATTCCACCCATTCCACCAGCAGGCATCGGAGGCATTGGTGTATCTTTCTTTGGAACTTCAGCAACCATTGCTTCTGTTGTGATCAGAAGGCTCGCAATTGAAGCCGCATTCTGAAGAGCAGAACGCAAAAACTTTCACGGGATCAACAATTCTTGAAAGCAATCAAATCACCGAATTCACCGGTTGAAAAACATGAAAAAGCATAAAAAAAAACGGGCACAGAAGGCCCGTTTCTTTATTACTTCTATGGAATAAGAGCTTAGAAATCCATTCCGCCCATTCCACCCATTCCACCAGCAGGCATCGGAGGCATTGGTGTATCTTTCTTTGGAACTTCAGCAACCATTGCTTCTGTTGTGATCAGAAGGCTCGCAATTGAAGCCGCATTCTGAAGAGCAGAGCGCACAACTTTCACAGGATCAACAATTCCCAAAGCAATCAAATCACCGAATTCACCAGTTGCGGTATTGTAACCATAAGTGTCAGCATTATTTTCCAGCACTTTGCCCACAATAATAGCGGCTTCTTCACCAGCATTGCTTGCAATCTGGCGCGCTGGTGCTTGTAGAGCACGACGAACGATACTAATACCAGCTTCTTGGTCAGGATTACTTCCCTTAACGGTCAACGCATTTGCTGCACGCAACAATGCGGTACCACCTCCAGCAACAATACCTTCTTCAACAGCAGCACGTGTTGCATTCAAAGCATCATCAACACGGTCTTTCTTTTCTTTCACTTCAACTTCTGTTGCACCACCCACACGGATAACAGCAACACCACCAGCGAGTTTAGCAAGTCTTTCTTGCAATTTTTCACGGTCATAGTCAGAAGTTGTTTCTTCAATCTGAGCCTTGATTTGATTGACGCGAGCAGTAATTTCAGCCTTTTGTCCAGCACCATCAATAATGGTGGTGTTTTCTTTAGAAATATTCACTTTCTTTGCACGTCCAAGCATATCCAAAGTGACATTTTCAAGTTTAATGCCCACATCTTCAGAAATAACCTGTCCGGATGTCAAGATAGCGATATCCTCTAACATTGCTTTACGACGGTCACCAAATCCAGGAGCTTTTACAGCAGCAATTTTCAAACCACCACGCAATTTGTTGACAACGAGCGTTGCCAAAGCTTCACCTTCCACATCTTCAGCGATAATGAGAAGTGGTTTTCCAGACTGAACAACAGCTTCAAGCACAGGAAGAAGAGATTGCAAATTAGACAATTTCTTTTCGTGAATGAGAATGTAAGGATCATCAAGATCAGCGACCATTTTCTCAGCATTTGTGACAAAATAAGGGGAAAGATACCCACGGTCAAATTGCATTCCTTCAACGACTTCTAATTCCGTTTCAGCAGTTTTAGCTTCTTCAACGGTAATGACGCCTTCATTGCCCACTTTTTCCATAGCATCAGCGATCATTTTACCGATTTCAGCAGCGCCATTAGCGGAAATTGTTCCCACCTGTGCAATTTCTGCTGAAGTTTGGATTTTTTTTGCTTTTTTGAAGAGGTTTGCCACCACTTCTTCAACAGCAGCATCAATCCCACGTTTAAGATCCATTGGGTTCATGCCCGCAGCAACAGCTTTAACACCTTCTTGCACAATAGCTTGTCCTAAAACAGTTGCTGTTGTTGTTCCATCACCAGCGATATCATTGGTTTTAGAAGCAACTTCGCGCAACATTTGTGCACCCATATTTTCGAACTTATCTTCCAGTTCGATTTCCTTTGCAACGGATACACCATCTTTTGTGATACGAGGCGCACCGAATGATTTATCAATCACCACATTGCGACCTTTAGGGCCGAGTGTCACCTTAACAGCATTAGCAAGGATGTCGACACCGCGCAACAAACGCTCACGCGCTTCACGGCCAAATTTGACTTCTTTAGCAGCCATTTAATTTCTCCTTGGAGTTTTCTCAAAATAGTACACAATGAAAAACTAAGTGCTTCAATTAGCCCATAATTCCCATAATGTCAGATTCTTTCATGATGAGGAGGTCTTCCCCATTAATCTTGACTTCAGTTCCAGACCATTTTCCAAACAAAATACGGTCTCCTGTTTTGACTTCTAAAGGCACGCGCTTTCCGTTATCATCGAGAGCGCCATTGCCAACAGCAATCACTTCGCCTTCTTGGGGTTTTTCTTTTGCTGTATCAGGGATGATAATCCCACCAGCCGTTTTATTTTCAGATTCAACCCGACGGACAACGACACGGTCGTGAAGTGGGCGGAATTGTATATTAGCCATGTTTTAAATCCTTAAAACTGAACATAATTGAATTAATCTTAAAAGTTCTTGCTAGCACTCTCAAATTACGAGTGCTAGCATGTGTTAGATATAAAATCGGCATCTCTCAATGTCAAGAATAGCCATAAAAATAATTTCTCTAAATGAAGCTTCAAAGTCTTGCCTCTTATTGCACTTTCGCGTTATCTATCTTTTTTGAGAACCCGTGAACAAAAAAGGATCTTATCATGGTTGAAACACGTCAGGAAACGGATAGCTTTGGAACGATTTCGGTACGTCAAGATCGTTATTGGGGCGCACAAACTGAACGTTCTCTGCATAATTTTAATATTGGCAGTGAAAAGCAGCCTCTTGCCATCATCTATGCCTTAGTCCTTGTCAAAAAAGCAGCAGCGATTGTAAATATGGGCAAAGGAAAACTACCAGAAAATATTGGAAAAGCAATTATTGCCGCCGCTGATGAAGTGCTTGCTGGCGATTTTGATACGCATTTTCCACTGTCCGTCTGGCAAACAGGTTCTGGCACACAAAGCAATATGAATGTCAATGAAGTCATTGCTAATCGTGCTAGTAAGATTTTGGGAGGAAAACTTGGAAGCAAAAAACCAGTTCATCCCAATGACCATGTCAATATGAGCCAATCATCGAACGATTCCTTTCCCACGGCGCTTCACATTGCCACCACGTTGCAAACACGCCAACACTTACTGCCAATCCTTGAAGCTCTTATTGCGACATTAAAACAAAAAGAGCAAGAATTTGCAGATATCATTAAAATCGGCCGCACCCATACGCAAGATGCAACCCCTTTAACCTTAGGGCAAGAATTTTCAGGCTATCGTGCCGCATTAGAAGCCAATTTTCAGCGTATTGAAAATGCTCTAACCGATGTCCAAATGCTTGCTCAAGGTGGTACGGCTGTTGGCACAGGGCTGAATGCGCCAAAAGGTTTTGACGTTGCTTTTGCGCAAACAGTGAGCACTCTCACAGAAATAACGTTCCAAACTGCCAGCAATAAATTTGAAGCACTTGCCCATCATGGCGCCCTTGCGCATTTCCACGGGAGCTTGAATGCTCTCGCTGCTGATCTGTTTAAAATTGCCAATGACATTCGGTTTTTAGGCTCTGGTCCACGTTCCGGTTTAGGGGAACTCAGTCTTCCTGAAAATGAACCCGGATCTTCTATTATGCCCGGCAAAGTCAACCCCACGCAATGTGAAGCCTTAACCATGGTCGCATGCCAAGTTTTTGGTAATCACACCAGCGTAACCTTTGCCGCAAGCCAAGGACATTTTGAACTCAACGTTTATAAACCTGTTATTGGCTATAACGTTTTACAATCAATTACCCTTCTTGGTGATTGCATGCGTTCTTTTGATATGCATTGCATTCAAGGATTACGAGCCAATCGTGTTCATATTCACTCACTCATGGAGCGCTCACTCATGTTAGTCACAGCTCTTGCACCAGAAATTGGCTATGAAAAAGCTGCTGAAATTGCCAAAGCAGCGCATAAAAATGATACAACTTTGCGCACCGAAGCATTAAAAGCAGGTGTTTTTGTAGAGGATTATGACCGATTAGTTGATCCTAAAAAGATGATTGCTCCCCAATAAACAACCCACTAAAAAAGATGCAAACATCTTAAAACAAATCTTTCTGTCAAAAGATCGGGGTGTAAACACCCCGATGATGACCGATAACAATTACCCACAGCGTTCATTTTAGGCTCTGAGCCGCATTTATGCTATGGGTGGTTTTGTTGCTTATATTGTACTTAAAAGGCACAACGGTTTTGGAAAGGCATGGATAGTCATAGCTCAACACCCAATGGCTATACTGGCAGAAAGTGATTTAAATGGATATGACCTTAAGGTGTTTTTCATTCTAGCTTCGCGTTTTGATTTTGAAAATCTATTAGCTATCAACCAATTTGAAAATCTATTAGCTATCAACCAAACAGAATGAGCGCAAAAAAATCGGTATTATCGGTATTAATAGACATAATTTCAATCGAAGTATAAAAAGATTAATGAATTCATCGTAGTTACGCTTTACAATGTTATCATTATTGATAACATTGGGTAGATAACTCTTATCTCAATGAGATAATGTGTTTATTTATAATGATAATCTAGCGTTATCCATATTGAACGAGAATCCTAAATACCGTAAGATTTTCTCATTTTAAATCGGTCCCATGTTGCATCAATCAAAATCACTGACTTGCACATCACAAACGCAATGAATGTATGAATAGAAATTGTATCCGATAAGAACTACAAACGCCTCTAATGAACCACCTAAAGTGCCAAGGACTGTCACAACGGACAAAGGGGCCTCCTGTCACAACATTGTGGAGAGGACTGTCACAACACCCCACGAACTGGCAAATATAGTAATGGTACCGGCGTGCTCCTTTATGAAGCGTAAAAGAGATGCTCAATAGATTTATTATTATACCATTCACAATCGCTGTCATGAAATGGGTTTAGGAACATTGAGAAATGTCTCTTTTATGAAGCGTGAAGATGGGAGTGCTCAATAGATTTATTATTATATCATTCACAATCGCTGTCATGAAATGGGTTTAGGAACATTGAAAAATGTCTCTTTTATGAAGCGTGAAGATGGGGGTGCTCAATAGAGGAACAGCTGTTGGAACAAAATTCAATGCACCGAAAGGTTTTGACCTTTGCTGAAACAATCAGCTCTCTAACGGGGATATCCTTGACAGCTCGCAAGAAATTGGAGGCATTTGCCCATTATAGCGCCCTCACCCATTTCCACAAAAACCTGAATGGCACGCGCTAATCTCTTTAAAATCGCCAACGACTTTCAGTTTTTAGGCTCTCATCCACGTTCCTGCTTTAAGTGAACGGAACGGAGAGTTTATCCGTTTTACATGGCGCATAAGAAACCTCATGAGACTTGAGATTCTCGCACTTTACTCCTTCTTATTCTTCGTATTCCATTCAATCAATCAAAACTATTCGCTTAGATTATTATAAGCAAAAGTGGCATATAGATAAAAAAGAAATAAAGTCGCCCATCCCCTCGAGTGCTCAAAAGGCTACCGCAATACAAAGCTATGCAATATCAAAAACGAGCAACGAATATGACGGTGCCAATATGCATTTTTACGATAAATTGAATATTTAAGCACATTGGTGTCAATCATAATGGATAATACATTTAATAACAAAAAGTGTTTTAATGTATATAAAGTAATATTTTTTTAACAAATAGAAAGCTTGTTTACTATACTATAATTTTTTCTAAAACACAGAGAACACTGAAGGCGTATAAAAAAATACTGAAAAATCAATATAAACGCGGGATAATAGCATGAAAACAAGTTTCAAGAACGCTTAAATATGGATAATTATAGAGTTTTTGAATGTTTTAGTTTTCATAATGATATTAAATATAGATTTTTTTAACCAATTTGTATATAATACGATTTGTATCTGAAATAAATTGGGGACGTTTTTATGAAAACAAAATGTTTAGTTGCACTATCTATTTTCACCTTCATTACCGCTTCAACAGCGCAAGCAGCAGATACAGTAATCTTTAAGCAATCAGAACCGAAGGTTTCATTGCAAGATGTTTCGTCATCACGTATTTCACCGGTTACTGTTTCTGCGCCTTTTTCTTGGTCTGGTTTTTATTTTGGAGGACAAATTGGATATTTTTCCAATAAAAATACTCTAAATTATGCACAAGAAGCTAGGGACGGAAAGTGGGCTTGGGTTGATAGAGATTTATCACCGAAACTA
The DNA here is from genome assembly GCF_042195625.1 of Bartonella sp. AP9QHHD. NCBI lineage: Bacteria > Pseudomonadati > Pseudomonadota > Alphaproteobacteria > Hyphomicrobiales > Bartonellaceae > Bartonella > Bartonella sp. AP9QHHD. The sequence goes on from NZ_JBHIOP010000062.1 coordinate 76,589, forward strand.
TCAGGATTGAGAGCAGGTTTGTATGCAGGTTCTAATATTGATCTGGGAGATCTTGTTTTCAGTTTTGATACCGATATGGTCTGGTCTGGGAGGAAAAGCACCCAAACAGACAATGGAAAGAAAATTCTAGATGAATCAAACTCCATTAACATTGCCTTTAAAAAAGCTGGGATTCCTATCATAAAACCTGCAGCTCAGGATGAAACGATATCCAACTATGGTGACATTGTTGTTAGCAGTGTAACATTGAAAGAAACGTGGTCTGGTGCCACGCGCGCGCGCATAGGTTTTGCTTCCCATCGTCTTATGCCTTATATTGCAGGGGGTATAGCCTATAGACAGATGCAATATATCATGTCACTTTTATCAAAATCGCAAGAAGATTCGACAATTTTTGCTTCTGGCAATGTGTTAGATGAGACAAAAACAATGTTTGGTTACACTGTTGGTGGTGGTTTTGATCTTGCAATGACAGATAATATCATTATGCGGACAGAATATCGTTATTCAGATTTTTTTAAAAAGAAATTTGCAAACGATAACCTTAAAATCTCTTCTCAAACGCATGATGTTCGCTTTGGTATCGCTTATAAATTCTAAGTTTTTTAGAAAAGTTGAACGATTAAAAAACCCTGTTAAAAACGGGGTTTTTTAATGCCCCTTTGCACTAAAAAGACGTAGATTCTAAAAACCAGTACTAAACTTTAAACAAATAGTCACGAAACAATAAAGCCTCTCCCTCTCTTAAAGCAAATTTCTATCCTCTCAGCCTTTCATGTAATGCCTTTGGAATATAAAAGCTTTACCATCATACCACTGGGCGCCATCGTAAAATAAATGAGAGCCGTTATTTAAGAGATATTTCTTTAAAATAAATATGGATATTGTGCATCAATTGCAGTTTTATAAGATGATGTTGACTTGGCCTCCCCGCTCTTAAAGGATAAAGATTCTAAACACCCATTTTTAAACACCCATTTTTAAACACCATGTCCGTTTATAAAAGCACAAAAACCCTTGGAGACTCTTGGGGGATATTGGGGGATATTGGGCGGGCTTCTTTGGGCTCCTCCTCATGGAATGCCCTTAAATCTCAAGCAAGACAAACACTGAAGAATATCCAACACACACCGAAAAAAATACTGTAACGTTTCAAGGAAGTATGCCCTATATGACCACACTTCAAACGACAGTATTTTACCGCTATTGTATGCCAGAGTGGAGAGAGGATATTGCGGTTCTCTGTTTATGTAATTTCTATAACGAGAAGACAGCTTCATTTAGGGAGAACATGAAGTTGTCAAGGTAAAAACCAATTTCCAATCTTACCATTTCCCTCTGCTTTACGACTTTCAAAAGCCTCTAAAGCACTATTTTTTAAGCCTCTAAAGCTCCTGTCTTTTAAAGAGTGGAGATTACGCACTACCCCATGTTTTTGTTTCTCACATATCTTTTTGGCGATCACGCCCCTCATGTCATACGACAACGCTTCAAACCAAACACACTCAAATTCAAGACACTTTGGTTGCCAATTCACATGCGTGTTTTAAAGAAACAGCTCTCAAAACCCTCAAGCCCATTTTGCGAAAGCACCTACAAGAATATAAAATCTATAAAGCCTCTAAAGCACTATTTTTTAAGCCTCTAAAGCTCCTGTCTTTTAAAGAGTGGAGATTACGCACTACCCCATGCTTTTGTTGCTCACATATCTTTTTGGCGATCACGCCCCTCATGTCATACGACAACGCTTCAAACCAAACACACTCAAATTCAAGACACTTTGGTTGCCAATTCACATGCGTGTTTTAAAGAAACAGCTCTCAAAACCCTCAAGCCCATTTTGCGAAAGCACCTACAAGAATATAAAATCTATAAAGCCTCTAAAGCACTATTTTTTAAGCCTCTAAAGCTCCTGTCTTTTAAAGAGTGGAGATTACGCACTACCCCATGCTTTTGTTGCTCACATATCTTTTTGGCGATCACGCCCCTCATGTCATACGACAACGCTTCAAACCAAACACACTCAAATTCAAGACACTTTGGTTGCCAATTCACATGCGTGTTTTAAAGAAACAGCTCTCAAAACCCTCAAGCCCATTTTGCGAAAGCACCTACAAGAATATAAAATCTATAAAGCCTCTAAAGCACTATTTTTTAAGCCTCTAAAGCTCCTGTCTTTTAAAGAGTGGAGATTACGCACTACCCCATGCTTTTGTTGCTCACATATCTTTTTGGCGATCACGCCCCTCATGTCATACGACAACGCTTCAAACCAAACACACTCAAATTCAAGACACTTTGGTTGCCAATTCACATGCGTGTTTTAAAGAAACAGCTCTCAAAACCCTCAAGCCCATTTTGCGAAAGCACCTACAAGAATATAAAATCTATAAAGCCTCTAAAGCACTATTTTTTTAAACCTCTAAAACTCTGCCTTTTAAAGAGTGGAGATTACGCACTACCCCATGTTTTTGTTGCTCACATATCTTTTTGGCGATCACGCCCCTCATGTCATACGACAACGCTTCAAACCAAACACACTCAAATTCAAGACACTTGGATTGCCAATTCACATGCGTGTTTTAAAGAAACAGCTCTCAAAACCCTCAAGCCCATTTTGCGACAGCACCTACAAGAATATAAAATCTATAGAGCACCATCTCTACACTTCATAAAAGTGCAAGCAGGCACCCCCATCCATCATATACTTTACCTCCAATGATGCCCTTGAAACAGCATAAGAGGCATTTTTATTCATTTTTTGTAAAATTTCACTCCACGCGAGCTCATCTAGCTTGCAACGTACGAGCGACATGATTTTGGTTGATTTACTATAAGCAGACTTGAAATGAGAGAATCCTACGGTATTCGAGGTTTTTCATTCAACATGCAAAACATTGAACACGGTCTATAAATCCCCCCATGTTTTATAAATCCCCCCATGTTTTATAAATCCCATGTTCTATAAAACAACGTGATGCGCCATAACAGGATCAAGGGAAATATTTATGAAGTGGTGCGGGTGGTCGGACTCGAACCGACACTCCTCTCGGAACCAGATTTTGAGTCTGGCGCGTCTACCAGTTCCACCACACCCGCACACTGCTATAAAAGACAGGACTATAAAAGACAGACTTGTCGATTATTCCTTTGCACTATATGAAGAAGAACAGATTCGTCAACAGAAGACTTCTCATTTTTTAAGAATTCATATCATTTTCTTATCTATTTTATGAAATACTTTCTTTATTGGATTTCTCTACCGGATTTATAGCAATCTCATTTGTAAAGTCTTTACCTCTTAAACTTATAAAAGCCTCATGATATTAAACAAATTAAAGCTTTGGACGATTTCTTTAGCAAATCGGCGTACAGCACCACACTGGCTTGGTTTCATTGCCTTTATTGAAAGTTCTGTTTTTCCAATTCCCATAGATGTTTTATATATTCCGATGCTTCTTATCCATCAAAAGCGGGTTTATCGCTATGCTTTGATTGCAACAATCTGTTCTGTATTAGGAGGCATTGCCGGTTGGTTTATCGGACATTTTGCCTATGATACCCTTGCCAAACCCATTTTAGAAATTTATGGTAAGGTTGAAAGTTTTGAATCTCTGAAAAATAGTGCAACCCTGCAATTTCTAATCATTTTACTGATAACATCAGGTTTTTTTCATCTTCCCCCCATCAAGATTGTCACAATTTTGGCCGGTGTAATGAGTGTACGTCTTGAACTTTTCATGCTTATTTGTATTTTTTCTAGAGGCGCTCGTTTTTATTTTCTCGCGTGGCTGATTAAACATTTTGGACAAAAAGCAATGAATTTTCTAGTACAGCATTTCAAATGGATTGTTCTCATTGGTTGTGTTAGCCTCCTTTTAATTTATGGGATTTTCATAGCTTTTTTAAACAGGAAGCTTTTATAAGGAACAGACTTAATGGCATGCGTTTTGTCTTCTCACCCACTTTTACACAAGCACCTTCATCTTGAACCCAGCAGAAAAGAACAAAGTTTATGGGCTTTTTTTCTCGCTTTTTGCTTGTCTGCCACAATAGGGATTGCCCTTGGTTTTGAACATTTCGGAGGGTATCTTCCTTGCGATTTATGTCTCATAGAGCGTTTCCCCTATTATGGTGCCATACCATTTTTGCTCTTAGCAGGTTTTGGGGCATATTTTTTTCGCATAACTGCTTGGGTACAACTTTTATTTTTGTGTGTTTTTGTCTTAATGTGCATCAGCCTTGTTTTAGCCATTTATCATGCGGGTGTTGAATATGGCTTTTGGGAAGCTCCCCTCAGCTGTGGTTTAAGCGCAGTCAGAAAAACCTCAGACATTAACCAGCTGCTCAGCCAATTAAACAACATTCATCCCCCTTCTTGTTCTGAAGCATCCGCACGCTTTCTTTTTCTCTCATTTGCCGGTTGGAATGTCGTCTCAAGCCTATTTTTCTCCCTTATAAGCCTCTATATTACTTCAAAAGGGCTCCTTTCAATCCATAAAAAACTCTAACCATAAAATAGAAACGAAACCGCGTGCACTCGTTCTCTCCAATCGCTTTCCCCTACCAACAACCCTCCAGTCACCAATCCCCACCCAGAACCACCCACCGCCAAACCAACCCACCCACACCAACGAGTCACCAACATCCCTCCTCTAGCGTTGTACTCAAAAGACAAAAATAAGCAGATACATCCATTTTATGGTTTCACCTCTCTGTACTTATAAGCAACATTTTGATAAAAACTCGTGATAGAAAAGCCGTAAAATAATAAGTGAGGGGACCAATAAATATAAATGGTCTGCTATGGCTGAAGATAAGAACACAGAGCCTTCTACCCTATCACCTATTTCCTTAGATATAACCAAACTTGAAGAACCATGTGTTATGATGGAACATGATCATAATGCATGGCGTGAGCATATAAAAGAAAGGGATTTAAATGCGCCTTACGAAAAACCACCTCATATAAAACCACGAATCAAATCGGCACCACGCATCAGACAAGTTTTTTGGTGTGATTTTCCTCATGATTCGATACTCCCTGAATTTTGGAAAAAGCGGCCTGTTTTAGTGCTTTCTAAGAATGCAAAATTATATGGAAATGTGACAGTTTTACCTTTTTCAACGAAATCACAACCCAATAATCCCGCTGCGTATCCAATACAATCTCCTATAGAGAATAAAAAAGCGTGGATTATCTGCAATTATGTCACAACAGTTTCTGTAAGTCGTTTAAGTTGCTCACGTACCGTTCCAAGATTATCCTGCGAAGATTTTCATAAAGTTGTAGCTCTGATGCTCAAATATTTACCGCATTTACAGTATTGACTTTTGAGAAAAATAAGTGTACCTATATCAGCATACACGGCATCAGTAATGGTGGCCGCTTCCCCGCAAGGGGAGATAGGAACGAAGGAGTGGGAAACCGCTCCTTTCGTCATTTTTGGTATTTTTTTGAAAACTGCCATTTTTTGCAACCTTCCCTAGAACATATCCAACATTCATTCTCCACCGTTGTTGTTTTGAAATATCTGCGATTTGGGGTAAGCAGAAGACAATATCCACACCTTGGATCCGGTAAAGTTTCCCATGGAGATTACCGAGATATTGTACATACTTATCATTTCATTGCACAAAAAATCGTGCTGCCGTTGCTTAAACTTTATATGATTTTCCGCAATGGGAATATCTTTCCAAGATTGAAAAAAGCTTCGCTTTATATGACCACACCTCAAACGATCGTATTTGACAAAATAACAAAGAAAATTCTCTAATAAACCAGAAATCAACACCCAACCGATTTCTATCTCTTCACCAATAACAATTGTTTATTGCCCTAACCGCATTATTTCACCTGTCACACGACCCAACATAGCTTTTACAGATAGATTTTCTTCCCCTTTTCCGAGAAACGATCTATGCTATTTTGGGATTTACTGCTAAATTGCGTATGCTTGCACTTTGAATACCTTTCTCTCACCATATAAAAGGTAGATAAAAAAATAATTTCGTTTATCAGCTTTATTTTAAAGACATACCTATTTTTTACAGGATACGTTTTCCTTTCTATCAGCCCTATCGCATTTAATACACTTGTCGTTTCTAAACATGAACAACCAAGCATCACAATGAAGCAATAGACACCCATCACTTTCATGGGCACTTGCATTGACAAGAGATAAACAAGAGCATTAATCACCACACACGGAGCAAAAATCTATAGCGACTACGCCATAGACTTTCGCCACGCACGGGTTATTCTTAAAGCATATTTATGATGAGATAATCATTTATGACATTCTTTTTGTTACACCACAGAACGGGTTTTGCTAACCAGTTTTATTATTGTGCAAATTTTTCAAGAGAAATCCTCACTCGCTCATAGATGACAAGATTTCTTTATGGAGAGAACGTATGGCGCTCAGTTTTGACCTTTTCCATAACAAGGATAAGTTCAAACTTTAACCAACACGACAATACACCTACTCTAAACGATTTATGTACCACCTCATTCGCAACACATTGCCAAATATCCGTACATTTCCTCGAAAAATTTTCACACTTTTACGCATAGTAAAAAAAAGATTAACTTTAATCATGTTGCACTCCATTTCAGTTGATTTGGATTTTAAAAATGACCAAAAAATCAAACAAAAATAGAGAGGTAAGTTACGAAAACTACAGGGTAAATTTTACTGCCGCAAAATGTCTATTTCCCCCGCCTGAACAGTCAGAGGAACACTATAAAAATTATTTTCATTGAAAAACAATTACTTATAATCTAGGGAAGAAAAGTAAAAATCTCCCCCAGAAAAAGAGTTTATCTTCAAAATTATCAAAAAAAGCAGCGCAATTTTAGTGATCTTTTTATTTTTTTTCTTTTGATAAAATTAATTGGCAGGTGTCTTAGGCGCCCCTCCGGTAGGTTCCCAATTCGCAACAGCCGCTAATTCCTCAATGAGCTTCTCTCTTGGTAAATTATTATCATCCACCAACTTGTACTGAACGGCATGTTCACTAAGCCACTTTATAAGCGTTCCTTTAACAGTTTTACCACCCTCAGCCTCACTCACCGCTTCCCATGCTGCAACAATAGCAGCAAGCTTTGGAGCATAACGTGGATGCGTTGGATCTTGAAACGCATAATATTTCTGATCCTTAGTCTCAGCAGAATCATCCTCAGGGAAAAAAAATGGAGGGTACAGACCACGCGATGAAAGCCATTCTTTTAAATCATCAACGCGAACATATGAGGAATCTGCATCTATAAAATCCGAAAAATTATAGTACGACCATTCTATCTCTAATCGATTGCTTTTTCCCGCTTGAACGATAGCATGATAGGCTGCACGGAAATTAGCAGTTTTCTCTGATGATACGGAAAGGTTATCTTCGTAAATATCACTTTTTTCTGGTTCTAATTTGTTGACAAACAAATACTTTCCTGGATTTAATCCAACTATTAAAAGCGCTGCCTGCAGTATTGTTAGTTTTTCAGAAAGCCGCCAAAATTTCAAACTATCACTATTTTCCATATATGCTCCCTTTTTTTCTGCACAATTTCGCTCTTTTTTAAAAACATCAAAAACGTTTGTTAACGCGTAGAGATTATGCACTTTTCACATTTCAACTCATCCCATACTTTAAATAAAAACACAGCACCCACACTCCTCCTTGTGATATACAAGAAAATGATTTGAATTGATTTAAGATAAGAAGTTTTGAAGTGAGAGGAATCCTACTGAATTTTGGGCTTTCATACAAGATATCAGGCAAGTTACAAGGCGATAAATGCCCCTTCATAAAGCATAAATTTTTATGCGTGATCAAACAATTTGATATGATAATATCTCTCTCATTTATACACTCCCACCCTTAAACCTGCCCCTGCAATTACAGCACAAAAGATAATTCGTTACACGCTAACAAATCCACCTAAATGCAAAAGCTGTAACAACGCTAAAATGCGCGTAAATATTATAAGAATACTGTCTTACACCTCCACAAGCAGAATGAGTGGCGTAAAACTGTACAATAAAATGCCATGCCTATAATGAACCGTGCTAAAGACTGTCGCAACACTGGGAGCTAAGGTGTATGATGATGCAAGCTTGCTCTTTATGAAGTAACAAGCCAGCACCATCTATTTGCCAGCCCCCAATGTTGTGACAGCCCTTGGCTCTTAAGACGGCTCATAAGAGCCATTTTTAGTCCTTTCTTCTATAGTTTTTACCCACACACCAACCCCGCTTGTAGTGTGCAAGCAAGTAATTTTGATTGATTTAAGATAAACAGATTTGAAATGAGAGAATCCCACGTTATTCGGGAGGCTAATTCAATATGAATAACGCTAGATTATCATTATAAATCAATATCTTTTATGCAGCGTAAAGATAAGAAGGCTCAATGGAGTGTATATTATTGTATGAAGGCTTTACTGTTTTACTCTTTTATACTCTTCACGGACGCCCTCATGAAAGAGACTTTTGTCCCTTGAAAAAGTCTCTTTTAAAGAATTATCTCAAATTCCAAAGATTGTTATCGTCTTTTGAACCCGTCAAATGAATGATCGTGCCCGCTTATTTCCATATATTCACAATACATTAGAATGCTCCATTGAAAACGTCCCATAATAAAGCATATTTTCTCTCAATGCTTTCACGCCCCCCTCTCGACCCCACTTAATAAATCTCCCACTTAATAAATCTTCCTGTACTTGAATTTATTTGCCAGCTTTACTTTCATAGCACCCCAGCATTTTTTTACTGCAACCTTTTTGCAATTTTTCAGTTTTGAACTTTTAGATTGACTTTCGGTTTATTTTTCTTATGTTTTAGAATTATTCTAAAGTGCAAAGGAACAGAAAATGTTGAAATTGTTTTTTTCATTTGTACAACGTAAAGCTCTGTCCTTTCGTTCAGCACAAAACGTGATACTTAAAGCGCTCAAATTAAAAGAGCAACATGCGGCGCTCTATTTAAAATATGCAAAAGCTCTAGAACCTTATTCCTCTAAGGAAGCCGCGGTTTTTACCGCTATGGGGCTTCAAGAGCTTAAAAATTATAAGCAACTTTTGTGCCTTTCTTGTCATAATCGTGCAAACACTATCGGTTCATTATGTGACAAAACTTCTCTTGTGAAAGAAAAGAGCCGCCATCCCTCCCAAAAAACAACAGCGGCAAATCACACCATAAAAAAACCTTCAAAAACGCAAAGACAAACACTTTTGACTTGGATTCAACCAGGTCTTGCAGGATTAATGGATGGCTCTGTCTCTACCCTTGCCCCCATTTTTGCCGCAGCTTTTGCCACGGGAGACACGCATCAAACTTTTTTGATAGGGCTCTCAGCTTCAATTGGTGCGGGACTTTCAATGGGTTTTACAGAAGCAGCCCATGATGACGGCAAATTATCAGGGCGTGGTTCGCCATTAAAAAGAGGTCTTGCCAGCGGCATCATGACAACATTAGGAGGACTAGGTCATACTCTTCCCTATTTGATCAACTCTTTTTATGTAGCGACAATTATTGCTTTTATCATTGTTTTTTTCGAACTAGGCGCCATCGTCTGGATTCAGAACAAATTCATGTCCACTCCCTTTTGGCGCGCCTCTTTACAGGTCATCATTGGGGGTGCTCTGGTTTTTGCCACGGGTATTCTTATCGGTAGTATCTAAAAAATCTTATCTGTAACCATAATTTAGATCTCAAATAAGCGCATGCCCCTAGGCATAAGCCATCCTTGATGATGCCATTATTGAAAAATGCCATTGATAATGTTAGGTGGTGTTGTGGAATATTTTAGGTCAGCCAAAGATGATAAGCAAGCTCTGGGGACAACCTATATCCACACACCTTTATCGACTTGGTTTTATAGATATCTTTTGTTAAAGTATCATTTTCTTCTAGACCTCATATTTTGGAAATGCCTCGATCATGTCGCACACTGAAACCAACGCCCCTCTAAACAATCATCCTGTCTCTTCTCAACCTTCACATGCCCAGACTTTATTTGTTCAGCGTCTTGCACACGGACAAGGTTTAGAACTTCCTTGCTACGCGACAGCGGGTTCTGCTGGCCTTGATCTACGCGCCGCCATTGGAGAAGAAGAAACGCTTGTTCTTAGCCCTGGGCAGCGTGCTCTTATTCCAACAGGTCTCATTTTTCATTTATCCCTTGGGTTTGAAGCACAAATACGTCCACGCTCTGGCTTAGCCTTAAAACACGGCATCACATGCCTCAACACTCCAGGAACGATTGATAGTGACTACCGTGGTGAAGTCAAAGTCCTTCTTATCAATTTAGGCCAAGAAGACTTTTCAATCCAACGGGGCATGCGCATTGCCCAAACAGTCA
>NZ_JBHIOP010000063.1:0-1978 GCF_042195625.1 Bartonella sp. AP9QHHD
CACCTCTTCAAAATACACCGCGTCAATTTGACCTGCTGTCTGCTTTATTTCTGATAGCCATTGTTTAAAACGCAAATAACGCATTCCACCGCCTTCAAAACGGCGCGATTGAAAATTCACGGTACCACTGAACATGTCACCACTTGCACCACGTATCGCCCACCCCGTTTTGGTACCTAGATCAAAACAAAGAATCGTGTTAATCACCNGCCCACCCCGTTTTGGTACCTAGATCAAAACAAAGAATCGTGTTAATCACCACGCCGCTCCATACAAAATGTGTTTTATAGGATTGTTTTTTTCTGAAAATGAAGGAAAGAAGGGTGTAAGAAATATGCAAGCGGTTTTAAATTGGATAGAACAGCATCCTGTATTATTTTCTGCGTTTTCTGTTTTATTTTCTGCACTTTCTTCGGTTGGTGCTTTATTATCCGCAATTTTTTCTTTTCGTTCTATTAAACAGACATTGAATTTAAGAAATGAAGATCGAATAGAAGCTGCAAAGTTCAGAAGAGAAGACCGAGAAAAATTTGAAACAGAATTAGCTAATGCCATGGACATAGCTAATTCAACTAAACAACAAGCAATATCAATGGAAAAGCTTGCTAACGTTCTAGAAAAACAGACAGAAATTCTAGAGCAGAGAAAACTTAATGTTTTTGTACAGCGTATAGTGATGCATAATGATCCTGATAATAAATCACAATTATTAATTGATATATTATTAACCATTGCAAATCCTACAAAACACATAATTAAAATTAATTCCATCAGTATAGAGAATGATAGAAATTATAAATTTATTCACGCAGTCTATCGTGGATTTACTGATTCAACCGTTTTTCCCCTCGGAGATATATACCAAATCCAGCCCCAAAGCTCCAAATACCTCTGTTTTAAACAACCCCAAACAGAGCCTCTAATACATGGAGATATTGACCCATTTAGCCTCATAGCTTTTGGCTCATTAGAACTAATTCTTACCATTTCGCCTCTCAAGAAAAATCCATTAATTTATCTAATATTTACTATGGAACACACTGCTATAGATCCTGAAAATCCACCAGAAAAAGTGAATTTTTTCGCTCACTGTATTCGTTTAAAAAATGCTTTCAATCCACTATAGTTTTCCCAGGTACGAGATAGCTCTGTTGTTCCTCAGGACTTTTTTTAGCAAGATCTTCCCATGTCAGTGGCTTTAACCCCAATAAATGCCCCAATAACTCTTGAGACCTCGGCCAATAGTCTAGTTGTGCAAATGTAATGGTATTTCGTGGTATAAACCATTCTTCAAAAGCTCTAACAACTTTAATTGCTTGAATCTTTGTCTGCTCATCCCTCATTAATTGTTGCAATAATTCCTGCGATCTATCTTCTTGTTCATCTGTAATGGGATTTAGTTCTATAAACTCTCTTACAAGCGTACGAACAGCTTTAGAGACTTGAATATTTTCATAAATATTTTCATATGACATCACACATTCTTGCCCTTTAGTGCTTTTCTCTAAACATTCTTGCACGTTTGCTTGTAATTCTTGTAAATGTTGTATTTTCTCTTCATTTTCTGCTAGCTGTCCTTCCATCAATGCTTTTTGTGACATTATTAACTCATTTTTTTCTGCTAGCTCTTTTCTAAGCCTTCGCACTCTTTTAGAAGAGTCATGAACAGCATAAAACGAAATCACATTCGCAATTAAGGAAATAACAATTGCTACTAAACTCATCTTTCTCTCCTCACTTACCCTTCTTCTTATTTTTACGAGCCGGCGCTTTTACTGCTTCATCACGCTGTTTAAGCTTTTGTGTTAGTCTTTCAACTTCCTCGTCGCGTGATTGAACATCTGCTTTTAGTGCCTGTATCTTTTCACTTTTCCGTGTAAAATCTTCTCGATACGCATCTATCTTTTGTTTAAGTTCTTTAATTTCCTTGTCACGTGATTGAACATCTGCTTCGAGTGTCATTACAACTTCACTTACA
>NZ_JBHIOP010000064.1:0-22682 GCF_042195625.1 Bartonella sp. AP9QHHD
AGCCTTGGCACTCTCCGAGAGCTTTTCCTGTGTAAAAAAACTCTTCAACCATTGCCAAAAGTTGGAAAAGCTTTGTTTAACACCCTCCCACAAATTGCCAAACCACTCGACAACAGAGGAAAGTCCTTGTTTAAACTTTTGCCAATGGGAAGAGAAATCAAAAGCAGCAGCAATGATGTTTTTCCATTTGGTGGTGGTATCGGCACCAAAAAAGCGCATGACGGCTTCAAAGGCACGCCCCCAAGCCCGAGATACCCCCCGCGCAAAGCCTTTGACAAAAGAAGAAAAACGATCCCAATATTTCCACAAAGCAAAACCAGCAGCAAGGATGACAGCCACAACAGCAGCAATGACCGCCCCGATCGGGGTAAAAATACCCCCCACAACAGAGGAAAGACTTGCCCCAACCACTTCGATCACTGTCCCCATCCAACCAAAAGAGGCAGCAAATGCACTTCCTGAGACAGCAATCCCCCGTAAAGCCCCTACCAGTAAAGTTATGGGGCGTAAGAGTCGGAGTGAACTTGCCCCAAGACCCGCGGTTAGCAAGCCCAGCGAGCGCCCTGCGGCTGCTAAGCCCCGCCAGCTTGCAGAAAGACCACGACTGAGTACTCTAAGCTTAATAAAAGAGCCCATCAATTGAAAAAGCCCAAGACGTGTCCCGGCAAGAGTAAAGCGCAACACGCGCAGAGCAATATTAAAAGCCATCAGAGCGGCAATGGTTTTGATAATGGCACTTGTTAAAGTGGGATGGGCATTCGCCCACGCCATAAGCCCATTAGTAAAATTGCCAACACTTTCCATCAAACTGTTGAGAGGAGGCAGAAGCACTTCACCAATGGTGATGCCCAAAGCCACAATACGGTTTTGTAAGAGCTCAAATTGCCGCATGGCACCGGTTGCTTGTTTGTCTGCTTCTTGCTCTACCGAACCTTTAAAGACTTGTGGATCTTTCACATACTCTAAAGCTTGCCCTAACAATTCTGGGTTGCCCACCAATTTGGCAAAATCACCAGTAAAATCGCGCCCCGCAATGGCAATCAGCGAGCGCATGCCCTGTTCGGATTTACCCAACACATTAAAAAAGCGTACCAAGGTGCCGGTGGCATCTTTGTCCAGATCTTGCATGAATTTTTCGCGAGAAAGCCCGATATTGGCAAAAGCATCTTCAATATGCTTGCCTCCTGCCTGAATACGGGCACTCATGGCATTAAAACCACGCGCGGCACTCTCTGGAACAATCCCAGCAGAAATCATCGCCGTACCAAATGCTGCAGTTTCGCGCGCGGTGAGCTTAAACATGGTTGCCGCACCGGTGGCACGATTGGTAAAATCAGACACTTCACTGGCTTTTGCCGCCATGTGATTAGAGAGATGATTGATAGCATCGCCTAGATCTTCAATGCCTGCTTGATTAAGCTTAAAGACATTGCGCAATTTGGCAAAGCGCTCCCCAATCTGATCCCCCGTCATATCAAAAGCTACAGCTGCTTTAGCGGCATAAATGCTAAAAGCTTCGAGATCTTGTTCACCAATGCCTGCTTGGCTAGCACTGGTCATCAGTTCTAAAACCTCACGCGCCGCTAGAGGAATTTTTGTGGAGGTCTCAAGGGCAAAACGACGCAATTCTTTTAAGCGATCAAGGGGGGCATCGAGAACCTTTTCTAGTCCCTTCATCGATTGATCAAATTGCATGGCTTTATAGAGCGGTGCAATTAAGGTTGCTGTTTGCGCAATGGCACCCACCATGCGCCCCCGCGCTTGGATAAAAGCATTTTCCGCATTCTTTGTCGCTTGGCTCAGATGCTCCGGGTCAAACCACCCTTTAAAATGCTGCCTTGTCTTGTTTTGGAAATGCGCAATATCTGAACTAAAGGCTGCAAGATCCCGCTTGGCAGAAGCTATCCCCTCTTGCAGATGATTAACAAAACGCACAACAAGGGAAACATCCATGATCGTCTCTTATCCTAACTGATGACTTTCATATTCTTGGGCTTTAAAGCGTGCGAGTTCTTCTCGATAGGCAATCACATCCAGCCAATCCATCTGGTTAATCTCTGAAGGCGCCCAGTGATAATAAAGGGCTAGTTCTGCTCCAAATTGTCTGGCAGAGAGGATTGGCGTTGCGTAAAAAAAGCAAAAAAAGCCTTCAATATTGCGACAATATCCATCACATCAACTCGATCAATCAATTCAATAGATTCATGTGACATATCAGCCAAAAGTGCTGTGATGCCTTCTGTTGCCTCACTTGTGAACAAAACTTGAGAAAGCTTCGTGATAAGCACATCATTGCTCAAAGTGGTTTTTTGCTCTCCAAACTCAGGAAGCAGCAGCTCTGTCAATTGTGGTCCAATGAGCACCGCTAATTGCTTGGCATGCTTAAAAGTAGGGCGATAAAAGGTCAGTTTCTTGCATAGAGATTCTTTGCCACCTTTATCTTGATAAAGAAATGGAACCTGCAATTCCACGTCAATGCTGGTTTGTAAACTTGTCATGATCAATTCCTATAAATTGAGAATAGAGCGGCGGCGAGAACCGATCTCTTGCCCATTGCGGACAAGCCAGCCGCCCCGTTTAAAGGAAAAGCGGTGCAAAACAGAACCATCCCAAAATTCCGTATAGTCCCAAATATTTTTGATCTCGCAATCATAGCCTGTCGCTTTTCCAGCCGTTAAGCCTTCGCTATCGACTTTGACCAACCGCCCTGTCACATCAATGGAATGTTCATGCTCACGCCCATCTTCTTCAGAGATCACATGTTTTTTGCCAGTGAATTTATGACGAAGACCAGGAGGACCACCAAAAATACCGATGACCTCAGGGGTATGGCTGCGGATTTTCATTTGTAAACTCAAAGCTTTCACACCAAGACCGCTCACATCAATTTGCATATCAGAGCCGCCCGGTTGATAGGTTTCTGTAATTTCTTCCAACGTGGGCAGTTTCAATGTTTCAAGATCAAGGTGAAGATTCACATCATCATCAACAATCAAGGTAAAACCGCGTACAATGCGTAAAGTCATGCTTTAACTCCTTGCTGCTTTGCGATAAGTTTCAAGCGTATCGCCAAATTGATAAGTCATTTTCTTTTGGATATCTTGCGCCAAACGGTCAAAATAAGCGCTATTGCGCCGGCTGCCGAAACTCAAATCTTCTAAAGGTGGCACTTCTTCTGCATCAAATTCCACCCGCAATTTCCCCAGTTGTAAAGTGCTGTTTGAATTTAAATCACGATCAAACCAAACCCGCCCACCAAGCAGTGCACCGCGTGCAATCATATCATCAAGAAAGCTGGTCAAAGAGCGGGTAATGGCAATAACATGTTGACCAGTCAGATTCTCATCATTGGCCCAAGGGCGCAAATTGTTAATGATGGTTTTTTCCAAAGCTGCACGGGTGCGCACCACATTGACAAAGCGCCAAAGTGGATCACTGGAGGTGGTATGATTTCCCCATAAAATGCGGCCATTGGCAGCTACTTCTCCCTGCCCATTTTGGCTAAGCCGTGCTGAAATAAAGGTCGCAATATCGGCTTGGTTAAGGCGATTAGCCTCATGATCAATTTCGCCATCAAAATAGCTAATGGGGCGTGCTGTCCCTAAAATGCCATGCACATCTTGGTTGGAGGGAGACCAAAAAACACCGCCCCTTTGCTTGTCACGTTTGATAAACATGGCTGCTGCAAAAGGACTTGCCGGTTTAACACTAACACCCCCCTCACGATTTGCCACCCGTACAAAGGGGTCAATCAAATAACAAAAGCGTGAGGAAAAATCTGCACGATAGGCAAGGCTTTCTTCCGCATTTTTACCCCCCGTATCAAACACGGCAATCGCTTGTAGCTTTTCTGCAACCTGTTCCAAAGCGTCTGCCACGGGGTTTTTGCCATTGTCAATCCGCCCTGCACTATAAGCCGGTGCCAGTAAAATCCCAGGTTCCACACCTAAATGCCCCCGCGCATGCGCTAAAGCATGCACACCGGTCAAGTGAGTATTGGATCCCACCATTTCGGTTTGTGTCTCAGCAATGGTTGATTTTTCTTCTACCCGCACAAGGATAATTTGTGCCTCAATCCCCTGCGCGCACACAGCATTAATAACATCAAGAGCTGTGCCTCTTGTTTCAAGCTTTTGGATTTTTTCTGTCTCATGGGTGAAGACCAACACAGGCTCNTTTTCTGTCTCATGGGTGAAGACCAACACAGGCTCGTTGAGGGGAAAAACTTGGTTGTCAGCATCAGGGGCTGTAACAACCGCCCCAATAGCGGTCTGATCAAATGTTGCTAAAGGACGGGAATCCTCACCAGCCTCTACAATGCGAATCCCATGATTAAATTCTATTGTCATTTTGCTCTCCAAATTAATGAAGAGACCATAACAATCATCTCACTCTCTCATAAGACTGACACTGTNATTAAGGGGATAAGTTTGTGCATCAGCATCAGGGGCTGTAACAACCGCCCCAAGGGCGGTCTAATCAAATGTTGCTAAAGGACGGGATTTTTTACATTGATTAACCCTATTGACCTTAAATTATTGTCAAATACACAGAGTTATTCTTTATTTTGAGCTTTTCTTAATTCTGTAATGGGGACACCACCAATACCCCAATTGTCTGTCTCCACTTCATCAATCACGACAACAGTCGTTTTCGGATTTTTATTCAGAATATTAACTAATAATTGAGTTGCCCCTTCTATTAGTTGCCGTTTCTGTTCAGAGGTAACCCCTTCATTAGTAATTTTAATATTTATGTAAGGCATAAGATCTCCACAATTTACAAATATTGAATAAAAAAGCTCAAATAAATGAACGCAAAAAGATTAAATATTAATACATAATAACTATGCATTTTAAAGCTCGTATCCACCGGTGAAATATGCAGGCTACTGGAAGCAAAAATAGCATTTATTGATACAGGAGAAAGGAGTTGAGCTGCAATAAAGAAGCAAATCCAAACCAAATAATCCGTAACCCCATAAGCCATCGATGACCCTAGTAAGGGAAATGCCAAACTAAATAGCACCATAGGGTGAATTCCTACTACACTGAAAATTGGCAATACAAAGAGAATACAGGCATAACGCTGCCAAACAGAGAGTGATGCCAATGAGTGACTAAACGTCACCGGCAACAAAGGAATAAGCAAATCACAAGTAGATATTAGCAGACTACAACCTAGCAACAACATAATTTCACTGGATATACTGCGTATCACTGCCACCAAAGGAGTCAAAAAATCAATACTGCGTGAACTCCCACGCTCAATGAGGTATAGAATGCTCGCCGTCAATGCAATGCTTTCTAGTGCATTCAACCTAATAACTGTCAACGCAACGATAAATATTAGCCAGAAAAATATCAAAAAAATCCAAATTCTTACTCTCTCTCCTTCTTTATTCGCTCTTCTCTCATCGCAAATAATCGGGTTAGCTAGCGGTATAACAGGAGAAAGGCACAACAACAACAGACTGAATAGAAAAAGTGGTATCCCCAAAGCAGCGGATGTGAATATTGGTGTTCTAGGCATAGCAGCGAAAATTGTTGCTGCACCGATGCTGGTCGGCATCAGTACCATCGTGATGCTCATCATTCGCATCACAATAGCGGCCAAATGGCGAGAGGGAAAAACACTTTTTTTCAAGGCATCAATCATTAGGGGGATAACCCCCAAACTCATCGGCCAAGCTAAAAACGCAGTCAGTATCGCGATGGACAGGGTAAGCGAACCCTTTCCATAGCGCATCAACCGTTCAGAGAGAAATTCTGAAATACGCCATGTATTCATCACATGGCGCAACAATCCCATGGCGAGTAATAGCCAAAAGACATCAGTAAAACGCACAAGCACAGTACGAACATCAGGCAAGTGCCAACGCCATATCAGCACTAAAGCACAAGCCAACAGGATGAACACACCACTGCGTGCATTCCCCTTCAACCACCAGTATGGTATCGTCAAAAGCAAATAACCGAAAACAGTCACTCCAGCCAATGGAATAAGAAACCAAGTTCTTATTGAGATAGACATAAGAAAAATGAATAGCATCAGCATCGCCATTATAACGGATACGGAGGACATGCGTATCAGGAAGCTTTTTACATCATCAATGTACATTAATTGTTGAATCTTTGACTGAGTAGCGATTAAGAAGCTGCTCGTACATGTCAGTGACACAGCGCCCTGCATCCCGCAGTGCACGAGAATTAACTAAAGGCCTAGGCAAAATATATGTATAAAAATTGGGCCCCTCTACTGGATTACCGACCACCCATAATGTATTTTGTATTTGCCCTTTAGTGTCTATAGGATGCTGCCGACGGTCAATATCAATACCACCAGGATGATATCCTTGGTTGATAAATGGTCGAATGATGCCCTGACCAGCCAAATTCTGGATAAAAGGGGACTCATCACGCAACGGAGAAAAACTATCAATCTTGGCCTTGATCAGCACATCTCCATCAACTGAACTGTTTTCATCTTGGAAAACAGACTGAATTTCGAAACGGCTGGTACTAGCATTGAGAACAAGTTTAGGTGAAGGTCCACCAGCCAAAGTCACGATACCAGCCTCCATCAGAGCCTTCAACTCTTGGTTTCGCTGCATTGGTGGACCGACAGAAATACGGTTGAAGTTTGGATTAAAATATTCAATAAAGTACTTGTGAGATGAAGACGTTAACCCGCAAAAATCAATTGCTGAACGTAAGATATCACGGACATCTCGTAGCACATCTGTAGCAGCTTTCACTGGGCCATCAACATTACCTTCAGCGGAAGAATGAAGATCGTCCTTCAAATGCTCCATGAAGAATCTTGTATAATCATTCAGAGAGGCGAATATTTTATTTCGATGAGGATACAGCAACGCTTGAATACACTGCTCGTCTTTGGAAGTAACAACATAGGTTTCAGGGTCTAGCCAGTGCCCCAGCTGCGTACTTCGATAGACATAACACATTTCTTTAAGCAACAGAGGTAAAAGCTGCGTTTCGAAATCCAGCTTCGGAGAACCGTTAGCAATGCTGGATTGCTTACGCAGATGATGTATTGCATCGAGAGTAAGGAATGATGGTATGTATTGCCCACTACCACCCTTTTGATTAATCCCGCGACTACTAAAAGGCAATGTTTGACGGGAGAATAAAGCTATCTTCGGTTCTTTGCCGCTTGGCATGTAGCGCAATTGTCCAGCATTTTCAGTAAAAGTCCCACCGCGACCGTAAGTCAATTGCGACAAGACATCATAGCTAGTTAATCCAATTCCCTGCAGCAGCACACGAGACTGAGATTGTATAGAGTCCAACTTTTCAATTGGATAAGGATTCGAATAATAGTTCAGAAGAGCATTTTTCATTTGGTGACCAGCCACAAACTGTTGCAGGCTTTCATCATGCGATGAATATATATTCTTACCGTGACCCGTGGTCATATAAACAAAATCTACACTATAATGACAGCCATCTTCCAAAAGAACATCCGTTTTATTATCTTGGTGGATATGGAGATTGATAACCTTTTGTCGGATCTCCTTAATACGAATACCGGAAGGTAAATCTTGCGTGAGCTCTTGGTAAGCCCAAGACAGGTATTCCCCTAACAAACGACGTGATAAATAATCATTTTCTTTGATTTCTCTCCCAACATTATGCTCTGTACGAGAAAAAACACCGTTAATATTACGATAACCTTGTTGAATAGCCCATTGATAGAAATTCGGCCCTTTACGAATAGGCCCGACACCCTTAACTGTATCATCACCAAATAAAGTAATCTGGCAAGCGACAGTGTTAACCAATAAATGATCTGGCTGATGCACACTATGGGTACCGGTTCCCATCTCATTGGGATCAATCAATAAAATATCAATGTTCCCAGAAAATGGATAATGGGAATAAAGTGTGAGCAAGCGTTCGAGAATACTGATCCCACGAGGACCAACGCCCAAAATAGCGACTGTAGAGTGAAGCATTCTGTAATCTCCCCTATTAGAATAATTTGACTTTCACAAAATGTTTCAAAAAGAATGGAATAAATTCTCTGACTTTTTAGTGAAGATTGCGGGTTTATGAAACGCCAACGACCTTTTTACAAAGACAATATTGACAGATTCCAGCAGCAACAAAAAGCGCTACAGCACCACAGATAACGGAAAGCGCAATGGCATGTGAACCAGACTGTAAAAAACTCGTCAAGAGAGGTCCTAATATTTGGCCAAAACCGTAAGTTAAGGTAGCCAAGCCTAGCAGATTTATGCCATACGGCGCATATAAACGCTTAGCTAACGGCATAACTAAAGAAGTCGTCCCCATAAAAGTAAATCCAAACCCTATACAACTGAGAACGATCAGTACAAGAGACTGACTGAATAATGTCAGTAATACGCATCCTCCTTGGATAAGCAAATTGAGCATCAGACAACGTAATCCCCCCCACCGATGGGCTCCCCATAACCAAATGAAACAACTAGGAACAATGGCAATTCCGACAAACGACCATAAGTGGTTAGCAAGTCAGTGGGAAATTAAATGTTTTCGCCATCAGAGGAAGATATGTCGCGACAATAATATAACCAAACCCAGCAAGCCCATAAATCAGAGCGAGTTCCCACCAAACGATATTTTCGTGTGCCAATGACTCATTAATAGCAAATTGAGACGCATCAACACGACGTGGAAATAAAATAAACAACAAGAGCAACAATACAACAGATATAAAACCAGCTCCAAACCAAATATTTTTCGCGTTCAGCGATTTACTCAAACCAATAATAACATACTCATTACCCAGCAGAATACCAACTCCCACACCTGCATAGAGCGAAGCAATAACCCACAGCTTGTGACTATGCTGCATAACCGTCATAGAACCAAAAATCATCATTGCTGCACTCGCGATACCGGCAGCAAAGCGGATAAAGAAGACCAAGTAAAAGTTTGTTGTTAACGCCATGGCAAAAATAAGTGCACTCGTCACTATAGCTGCACCAAATAGCATGTAGGGAGCACGGGATATATTCCCAACTCTGCAAAACGAAAAAAACATACTCCCAACTAAATAACCGCCATAATTAGCACTAGCTATATAAGAAAGTTGCTTAAAGGTAAACAATCCTTCATCCAACATAACTGGAAATACCGGCGTATAGAAAAATCGCCCAATTCCCATCCCCAAAATCATAATAATCATACCGAACACAGCGATTTTGAAATAACTCAAATCTTGACGATTATTTTTTCCCCCCATTACTCTAATCCCTTAACTAATAATTCGCTCATCCGCATTCTATCTCATCGAGGGTAGCACTTATCTCAGAGAATAAAAGCCAATCTAGCCATTTGTTTGAACAACCAGAGGAACATATTGAGCGATTATTGTCAACATTACTGGATCAGTTATATGCATTTCTTCGTTTTACACTCTGCTCCATGTATGATCTTCTCCCTACAAAGCTTCTTTTTCAGAAAATAATGGCTGAAATTAAGCAGCAATAACAACGAGGAAATCAATAAGCACGCCCCCGTTCAAACAAGACAATATCCCCTAAAGCTCTGCTTCATCAGGTATGACTAAAATACCCTCACAAGGTTGCGTTATGTTCACATGGTGAACACCCTCAACCATCAAGCGGCTTAGTATCCAACTTAAAGAGAGATCAAGGACAAGCTTTTGCGCACGCGCCCATTCTGCTCTTAAATTCTGCTCTGCTCTTTCCAAAACAAAGGAACCTTCATCCGGTAACAACCAAAAATCAATAGTATTGAAGGGTATAAAGGCTACTTTTAATATAGCTTTGTTTTTTATCAGCAGCAGTAAAAAGTTTGTTTTTTTATAAAAATTGAAATTTATTCATTTTTTATCGTATATTTTATGTTATCTTCTTTAAATTAATTAAAAGATCATAGAATATTAAACTGATAGGATGCATTTTTCTCAAGTAGCATTTTAGAGAAATGTTGATTTAATCAGTGAAGACAAGCAATGAGCAAAGTTATAATTTGAAAAGACAGTATATAATGTTTTATGATCAATGATCTAAATTAGAGACATGAATTGGGGGAGTTTGATCTTTCTTACAGCACAGTAGCTCAAAAAAAACAGTAGATGAAGTTTAAAATTCACCATTATCCGTCATAAGATGAAAGCTTTCATCCCAAGTTTAATTTTTTTAAACTATTTTTTTGTTCTTTCTGTAATATCTAAAGAATATCTTCAAGCAATCATAAGCACTCTTTTAGGTTATCATTTCATGATCAAAGTAATGGTTATCGAGCTTCCATTCAAGATACTGTTTTGCAAAAGGAAATCGTCATTTCAGGATACGGAGGGATTTATGTATTTAGTCACAATGTATCATGCACCCTTCCTCTTATATCAGAAATTTAATTCTTAATCGTAATGACGTGATTAAAAAGCACCTTGCGAGACAATCTTTTTAATAAATAAAGTAAAGATGAATTCTGAAAAAAACTTTTTTAGACGTAAAGTGATACGGAGAAACAGTCAGAAAGAAAGGGGGGGATTACAAATGTTGATGACTATAAAAAAAGATATCAAAAAATTACCAAAAACCGATTTATGGATCATTTGTGCTATTTCAGCTGATCAGCAAAGAGAATGGATCAGTAAATGGTGTATAAAAAATAAACACACTTCTATAAGTCCTAATTATGTCAATGATCTTGCCGTCCTAGGGTCATTTTACAGATCTAGACAAAATGATTACTATGGAAGAAACAGCCCCACAAGCAATTCCCCTCAAAAGATAACAATCTCATTTATGAGGCTTATGTTGCTTCTCATAATCACTTCAAAATTGCATCATTTTCTCTCATTAATACGCTTTAAAGTCCCATATAGACTAAGAGGCCTTTTAAATTTTGGGGTGGTTATGGAAGCCTTCTTTCCACTGATCCCTAAATGGGGATATGAAATCGCTATCTTTTCACAGAAAAATATTCTTTTTAGTGAAAATTCTTATTGTACAATCTATGAAACAACACAATGAACAGACCTCGCACCCTTGCTCTCACCTATGGATCCTATAACGCTATCCGCATGCTGATCGGCGTTTACCATGCGATTTTTTTAATGTCCATGGGAGTGAGTCTGGCGCAATTAGCTCTGCTTCAGGTTGTCTTTTCCACCACCATTCTGCTGCTTGATTTTCCCTGCGCTGTTTTATCTGACAGATATCGGCATAAATATTCCGTTATGGCTGGGGTCTTTATGACAGGAGTATTTTATCTTCTATGCCTTCAAGCTCCCAATATGACAGCACTTATTATTGCGCAAATTCTCTATGCAGCAGGCATTTGCATCATTGTCAGCGCCATTGACGGATGGATTTACCATTCTCTAGGCGATAAACAGGATCACTTTTCGCATTATGCTCATCTCTACCACCAGGTTAACTCTTTTGGAAGTATTCTCAGTGGGATTGTAGGAATTGGAACGATCTATTACTCTGGACGATATTTTATGGGATATATCATCTCATGCCTCATGATGGGATTTATTTTTTTGATATTCCTTATTGTTCCTGAAGAAAAGAAAACGACAATTGAAACGTCCAAAACAAAAACAATCTTGCACAATGCCAAGGAAACGCTCTGGATATTTCAAAATACAGTAGGAGGAGCATGGTTTATTTTCCTCATGTGCCTTTTTAGCGCTGGTATTCAGATTATTTATCATTTCTGGCAACCAATAATACTTTTAGGGGGAAAAATTCATCACCTCAACGGTTCGCAAATGCTCGTCTTGATGTGCTGCCATATTGGAGCCTTTTCAGCACAATATTTTTCAAATTTACTGATGTCTAAGTATCATGTTCTTGATAAAAAATATAAGAATTCTATAAAATATTTTTCCTTCTTTTCTGCGCTGATGTGCATAGCGCTCTATTTTTCAGTTCATAGCCATCAAACGGCTGCATCAGTCATCGCCTTCTCTTTAATCCATGGATTTATTTGCACTGTACCGATCGGCGCAAAAAGCTTATTTTTCTCAGAACTTAACCAAAAACAAACGCAGCATATTTCCGGTGTTGTTGGTGCTGTCTCTTTTAGCGGAAGAATATTTTCAATTACAGTATTGAGTATTATTTCTTTTCTTCCTGCAAAAGTTTCTCCATCTTACTACCTAATATTACCGACCATTACTTTTTTCATGTGTGGTTTGGTTGTCATGAGATGGATGAAACACTCTCAAAAGTCTCTATGAGAGGAAAACCATAACATTTCACCCACAATGTTTTCTTCTAAAAGAAATCTATAACTTTTTTGAGAGCATTGCCACATCCAACTTTCAATACACAATGCAAATATAAAGCAACACGTTGATTTATAATGATAATATACCAAACGCGAATATTGTAAGATTCTTTCTTTTCAAATCTGCTTTATGGTTGAAACAATCAAAATCATTTGCTTGCACATCATAAGCAAAGAAAGCCGTATAAATAAAAACGATTTAGAAAGGAAAAATGCCTTTTATGAACTCTCATAGTCAAAATCTATAACAACAGGAAGGCAGATATATAAGCAGATATATAATATGCCTCTTTGCATCTTCATAAGTATACAAATGATGTGGCTTTATAAGGCTTTATATGTCTCACAGAAACTTTTGTGTTTTATACCATTTACGAGGCAGCGTCGCAAAATGGGCTTACACACATTGCAAAGATATCTCTTTAAAACAAGCGCATAAATCGGCAACACAAGTATATTTGTGTTTAGAACATGCTTTTTATATGAGAGGCATAATCCCAACGGGATAAACAGAATTCCGATACACAGTCAACTGCTTTTATAACAATAGATGGCGGAGAGGAAGAGATTCGAACTCTCGAGAGCCTTTTGAGCCCTACTCCCTTAGCAGGGGAGCGCCTTCGACCACTCGGCCACCTCTCCAACAGAGAGGCATAAATGGTATCAACAGAAAGTTCAAGACATTTTCGATTTTTTTCCCAAATATCTGAATTTTTTTTCCTTTATTGATCCCATAAGGAGCAAAAGTTAATAAAACAAAAATTGTGTCTTTTTTACCACAGCATCTCGAATAGTACATGTATATATTACAAAAAGGTAATTTCACATTTGAAACTCTAAAAAGATTAGTTATAGCTAAGATAACAAGTGCTGCGTATTTACTTATGTCTTTGTCCTTAATGCGTTAGGCAAATGGTACTCTTTAGAAGAAATTTAACCGGACCTCGGAGATCCCATATGAATATTAAATCCCTCTTTTTAAGCTCTACAGCAGCTTTTTTAGCAATTTCTGGAGCACATGCTGCTTCAACAGTTATCGCCGAACCCGAACCTGTAGAATATATTCGCGTTTGTGATGCCTATGGAAAAGGATATTTTTATATCCCTGGAACAGAAACCTGCATGCGTTTATCAGGAAATGTTCGTACTGATTTTATAGGCGGTGATAATATCGATGCAACAACCGAAACTGAACTAAGAAACAAAAGAAAAACCTATGGCGCAGCATCACGGCTCACCCTTGTTTTTCAAGCAGCTTCTGAAACAGAAATGGGAACACTTCGTTCATATGCAAGAATTTATTCAAACTGGGGTGATGGTAGAGACAACGCTGCTGCAAAGCTTGCCGCGGCTTACATTGAACTGGGTGGTTTTCGCGTAGGTCTTGATGACACAATTTTCAACAGCTGGACTGGTGATTATGGAAATGTTCTCAATGATGACAGCATAGCGCCTGCCGGCACAACACGCACCAATTTTATTTCCTACACCTTTAGTGGTGACTCCGGCTTTTCTGCTATTATCGGCGCTGAATTAGGCAATAATGCAGATTCTCTTCCAGGAATAACAGGATACTACATTGATAAAGATGATAAGCTTGTTTCTATCACTGAGGGCACTCTTCCAAGTAAAGCAATTAAAAATTACACCCCGAATGTGGTTTTGGGTATAAAGTTCATGCAAAAATGGGGTGGTTTTTCAGCAGTTGCAGCATATGATGCTTACTACAAAAAGTGGGCTGGAAAAGTACGTGCAGATTTCAATGTCAACGATCGTTTCAATCTATGGGTAATGGCTGGCTATAAAAATGGACTTGATTACTACACAGTAAATGCAAATGATGAGTTATCACGAAAAAGCACAACAATTTATGCAAACTGGGGTGGTAAATGGGCTGCTTGGGCGGGTACCACTTACAAGCTTACTCCAAAAGCAAATTTGAATGCTCAAGTTTCTTATAGTGCTGTAAAAACCTTTGCAACTTCTGTAAATATTACATACACGCTGGTTCCAGGATTTGTGATTACACCTGAATTAACCTATGTTTCTTGGAACGATGATCGCGTTGTGACGGATAAAAATAATGATGAAAAACATTTATTCAACAAGAAAAGTGCTTTTCAAGGTATGATCCGTTTACAGCGTTCATTCTAATCCTATTTAAGCTACAGCTTTTAAAAACTGGCAACATGGTTTGCCAGTTTTTATTTTTGAAATCAAATATCATGAATATCTTTTCCTGATACGTATTGTCTTGTCTCTCGAAAAAAAACCGACTTAGTTTCATAAAACTACTCTTAGAAGATTAACCTGATATGTTTGATAAGAGCACCTCACACGGGCTTTTACACATCACTTCAAACACAATCTCTTCCTTGCCCTTTAAAGCATGAATAACCCCTTTGCTTTATGAGCAAATTGGTCTTTCTTGGTAATTTACTTCTAACCTTTGTTAATTTAGGTCATGATCTTCTCAAATAAATTCTACACTGAACAGATAAAATATTGAAAAAACAAGATATCATTGTGTTTTTGATATGCCTGAATGTGTCTTCTATCAACACTCTAAAACACAACGTTTTATAACACTGCTTCATTAAAAAACTTAATCATTAAGAAACATGCTGTCAAAACGATGCAAACATCCCCTAAAGCAATAAAAGAGAAAAGAGATATATCTTCAAAAAAATGAATTGACCTCTTCCCCTTCTAAAGAATAGCCCCCCTATCAGTAGCAATCTGTAAATGCCCCTATTTTTCTTGAATCTGCATCACTTTGATTTATAATCATAATTTATAATTTTGCATGTTTCAATCAACCAAAACCTTTCACTTGTACACGACAAGCGGAGAGAGCCGTGTGAATAAAAACGAGTAAAGAAAACCCTTTTATGTATCGTTTTCAGTTCCAAGGGTTGTCGTAACATTGAGATCTAACAAAATGTACGATAGTGCTAGGCACTTTTATTAAGCATAAAAATGAGGATACACTTCATAGAGGATTTTAGATTATATTCTCTATGAACGTCGTTATAAAATATGTGTTGTGATACACACTAAAAGACATTTCTTTAAAACAAGCATGGAAATATACAATACAAATCCATTTTATTTGAAGCGTTTTACCCTGCGTAAGGAACATGTCATCATATACACAACATCTTGGCTTTATGCGTTTTTAAAGGAAGAAAAATATAAGACAAAGAAACAATAAAATTTAATCTCTGCAAATCATAGAGCTTTCAGAGTTATGTTTCCATAAAACGCCTTATACCCTACAGGGAATTTTTTACACGATTAATGCCCTTTTTACATAAAGCCAATTGGCAAAAAGCAGCCTTTCCTGATAATAAAAAGGCTTACACGTAATCATAAGCCATATTTTCAATTAAAACGCATTGAATTCACGGAAAATACTTATCAACCAATGCATAAAGAATTGCTGCTGTTTCAACATCTAGAATCCCATCATAATTTTCTTGACGAAAATGAAGTTGAAATGCTCGGATCAAATCTTTGTATCCTGTTTGGGTACACGCAGCAGAAATGTCATATCCATAACATTTTAGCTTCGCCAAAACATCTTCTTTGGGTGGCAAATTCTTAGAGAATTGCTCCTGATAATGACTTTTTAGTTCATCATCATACCATGCTCCTATACCTGCGCTATAAAGTTCTCTCCATGGAAAAGCTGCTCCTGGATCACTTTTTCTTCCAATGGCAATATCACTATGTCCCACCACATCTGTTGGCATAATATCGGGATACCGTTGAAGAATATTTAAGGCAAGTTCCTTAACAGCATCAATTTGTATTGGATTATAAGGAGGAAACATACCCGTCCCATCATGATAAGTCGCTAAATTAACGATTTCAATCCCGATAGATGCATCATTGAGATGACTATGCCCAGCCCATGAACTCACACCCGCATGCCATGCACGCTCATTTTCATCAACCAGATTAAAAATACGCATATCCTTAAAGCCTGCCTCACGATATGTCTGCTCTGAAGGATCAGGAACAAGATAGTGTGCACTAACCTTTTCTCCTGTAAGCGCCATAATCGAGGCTTTAAAATCAATAGCCGTATAATGCATAACGAGAAAATGAACGCGACGACTAAAACTCTTGACAGAACGATAACTGTTGTAATCAATCTGATAC
Organism: Bartonella sp. AP9QHHD; assembly: GCF_042195625.1. Taxonomy (NCBI): domain Bacteria; kingdom Pseudomonadati; phylum Pseudomonadota; class Alphaproteobacteria; order Hyphomicrobiales; family Bartonellaceae; genus Bartonella; species Bartonella sp. AP9QHHD. The sequence goes on from NZ_JBHIOP010000064.1 coordinate 16,449, forward strand.
ATAAAAGCCCTTTCTTTTTTGCTTAAAAAACCACTGCGCATCACAACAGATAGAATACGAACTGTTAAAAAATGCAATAAACTTCCCATCTAGATACTAAGAATTACGACTAAAATTTGTTCATCAAAAATATTGACATTCTTATCAACAATTAAGACCACATTTTTATTTTTCTCCCACACACGCATAAAATGTTTTTAACCACATTAAATATTTTCCCCAAAAAAAATTCCTACAAATTACCAATCAAAAAGAAAACAAAAGCGTAAAATGATCACTCCTTAAATCTTCACGTCTTACAAAAAAAATAGTTCTTCCTGTTATCAAATTGAAAAATATCGCCCCTCGGAAGTGAACACCCAACGATCATGCAATCACACAAAAACTTAAAGGAAAAATTTTATGAGCTCTTTACAGCAATTTATTATCAGATAACAGAACGGCACATGTTCGCAATAAACTCTTCACGGACATATTGTTCAATAAAATTTGCAAAGCTTTCCTGTAAATGACACGACTTCTTGTCTTTTCACACCATCGCTTTTTGATTTTCAGAAGAATCTCAATTATCTACAACGCTTGCGGTACATGACGTCTCTGGATTCCTTGTCATAGGCTCCATGAAAGATAACATCTTAATTTATAATCATAATTAATCATTATAAATATTGAATATAGCGAGCCTAATATCGTAAAGTTTTTCTTAATCTTGAATCAATCAAAGTCATTTAATGACACATCAAAAGAAAAATTACCCTATAGACAAAAACCACTGAAGAAAAGGATCAAAGTACTTCTTATAATAGAACGTTCAATAATTTAGGCAATATTTTACATCCCCATAGAGGTTCATTTTTTCTTCTCCATTTTCAAATATCTTTTTAAGACAGCCCAGGCTGCATATTCTTGTAAGACGACACCTAAAAGTGGTCGCGTATAGGGAAAAGTTATACGATCATCACCATAACCTTTCATCCGTATAGTTATGGTAGCATGTCCAAGGCTTTCTGCTTGATTTTCTAATGTCTCCAAAGAAGGCTCTAGGCTCACTTCAACCTCAAGCAGTGGAATATCTTGTTTACCTTTTTCTATGGGCTGAAAATATTTTAAAAGCAGCGGATCATTGCCCAACCAATGAACCTCTGCATGCATCGCTAATTGTTTACAAGCAGTAGTAACTTCTGCCCCAACCAAATAGGGGTGAAAATGATTTTCAAATGCTTCCACGAAATGTTGTTCCAAGAGCGCTTCTGATTGAGCAACCAGTTGCACCAAAACATAGGGGCTTTTCCATAAAAAATGCCGTTCAAAGGGTTCATTTTCAAGATGATCATCAACCCACTGCGCAATAGTACTTTCATCAATTCCAATCAAAGTCCATGCATACTCTGCACGCGATACAGAAGAATATTTCTTCTCATTGTGTTCTAAATAATTCTCTAAAAGCGCAAGAGCCTGTGATGGTGGACCAGGCAAAACAACAAGCGTACTTCCATCGCAAGAGAGATAAAACCCTGGTGCTGTGCCTGTAGGATTATCAAGCACAGTTGCTGTCTCAGGAAACAATGCTTGACGTGCATTACTCTTATCCGCCGTAATCCCTAATCGTTGTAATTGACCTTTTATTGTTTGCCAAACATCTTCATGATGTAGTAAAGGCTGCTTTACAGCTTGAGCAACTCCATCGCGTGTTTTATCATCTGATGTTGGTCCCAATCCCCCACTGATAATGATAAGATCTTCTTGTCCAAGACAAGAAACAACAGTCTCACTGATTTGCTGTAATTGATCAGCACAAACAAAATGACGTGTGACTTGAATATTTCTCTTGTTCAAGCTTTGGCTTAAATCTTGTAAATTCGTATTCAAATATTGTCCTGAAAGGAGTTCATCACCAACGGTAATGATCGCCGCACGACAAACAAAGACAGAATTCATAAGAGAATTGCGAACAGCTTCAGCCATTTGACGGGTAGAGGCTATACCTCCAAGATCATAGGTAACGGTTTTTCCAGCACGAATAACCTGATCAACACTCTCAGATAATTGTTTTGCTGCATCTTTAAAGCCTAAGTGCTCTAAGAGTAAAGCCGTGGTATAAAGCATCGCAGAAGGATTGGCTTTATTTTGTCCAGCAATACGTGGTGCGCTTCCATGAACAGGTTCAAAACAAGCAATCTCGCTCCCCACATTCACATGAGATGCAAGCCCCAATCCCCCCATTATACCAGAGCCAAGATCAGAGAGAATATTGCCAAACATATTTTCAGCAACAATCACACCAAACTGCTCTGGCTTGGTTGCAATCCACAAAGCAACCGCATCAACATTCTGAATATCTGCTTCAATTTCCGGATAGTTTTGCGCAATTTTCTCAAAAATTTCCTGAGCAAACTGACCACTTTCTCGCAGAACATTGGGCTTATCAGCAAAAGTAACTCGCCTAAAGCTATATTTCCTTGCATACGAAAAAGCATATTCAAATAACCGTTCTAAACCAAAGCGTGTCTGCAAACGAACTGTCCACGCAGCTTCCTCAAGCCCATATGTTGTCAAATTTGGATGTTTTAGCCAAACGGCTGTTTCAGGAGAAATACCCCGAAAATCTAATCCAGCATAAAGGCCTTCACTATTTTCTCTGATAACACAAAAATGAAAAGGTTTTCTCGGACCAAAGATGTATCTTACAGGACGTATATTCGCAAACAAACCTAACTTTTGGCGAAGTTGAAGTGCGGGAGAAACATAGACAAGGTTTTTCTCTTTTAAATGCGGAGCAAGTTCTTTTAAAGCCGCTTCTTTTCCTTTACTGGTCACAGCACCAAGTAAAATAGCATCACTCTGAGTAATTTTTTGCCAAGTCGCTTGAGGGATAGGAGCTCCTTCCTGTTTCCAACATTCAAAACCAATATCACCATAAGTCAATTCAATCGGCAATTGAAATTGCTCTAAAACCATCAACGCAGCATCACAAACCTCTAGGCCTATCCCATCACCAGGTAAGACAAGAACTTTCTTTTTCATAGTCCCTCCATCCACTCATCAATGACTGCATCCGTCATAGTAGGATTATCCTCCCACAAACGCGTACCAGCACCAGAGATAATCTTATATTCATGGTTCAGATTATGACTTTGTGTCTGATTATTTACCGTTGCAAGTTGCGACTTTTCTCCCACTAAAGCTAAAAACTTCCCCTTGTACTTAACTAACTCATCTCTAGCATCCATCATCAATAAGAGTTTAAAGCCTCTTGTCATGCGTTCAATTGCCACGCTTTTTTGTTCATCAGGAATCTCCAATAAGGCTCTTTTTTTCATAACGCCAGAAGGATGCATAAAACCATTGAGTATTTCCAAAGCCCCCGATAAATCATTATTTTCTAAGGAGGCAAGAATATCTCCAAGGCGCCGTTGCAAAACCTTATCTGGATAGCCAGGCGCATTCACAGCAAGCACAGCTTGAACATTGGGAAGCTGGGCTGCCAATATTTGTACCAATGTTCCAGCCATAGAAAATCCCACAAGCACTGCGGGCTCTTTAAAATAGCTTTTAAGTTTTTCTGCCATAAAAGATAAAATGTCTACAGCAGAATAATTGAGAACATGAGAACCCTTAGGAAAAAGAGAAAGCGTATCCAGCAGAGTGACAGGGAATCCTTTTGTTGAACATAGCTTTGTCAATGGAGAACAAAAAACACCACCATCCCAAATTGGCATTACAGGAGAAAGAATAATAATAGGAAGGCTCATTGATCAATTCCTCCCCTTATTTTTAAACATGCATTAGAGCCAGAACTTTTCCTACCCAATATAATGAAAATATGTTGAAACTCTATGCTCATATTCTCCCCTCATAATAATCGATTTGTTAAACTCAAACTAAGCTTGTAACAAATTTTAAACCCACTCAATCCAGCAACTTAATAAAAAAATTCATCTAATGTACAGGTGCCCCATTTGTGTAAAACATCAAAAGCATTTCCGCATAATGCTTTCTTTTTATCATTTACTCAGCTTATTTCTGAAGTCATAAAATGACGCGCTTTTTGAATATAAATGATAAAACCAATCATACAACACACAGCTAATAAAGCTGCCATAGCCCGTGGGCTATGACCAGAGATTTTTCCGATAACCGCTGCACTGAGTGCCGCACTTCCTAATTGCAAAGATCCCATAACACCAGAAGCCGCTCCCGCAGCTTTCGGATGCGATGAAATAGCCAACGCTGTTCCTAACGGCAATAAAAAACCATTGCCAAAAGTAAGAACAGCAATAGCCATAAAACTTGTCACAAGGGGCCATGGGCTTAGATACATTTGCAAAGCAAACAGCACACCACCTATCACAAAAATAATGTACCCTCTGCCCACAGTCTTTTCCATAGACTCGCGTTCAAAAAACCATCGCGCCAAAAGATTTCCCAAAATATAGGGAAACGAGACACCAATATAGCTATAACTAATGTGTATCGGCGATAACCCCAAAGTCGTGAGTAAAAAAGGCGACTCCACAATATAAGCAAAATAGGCAGCGTAAGAAAAACACGGAATAAGTGCATAAAAAATAAATTGTTTATTTCTGAAAACGCCTAAATATGCCTTCATCAATCCTACAGGAGAAAAATGCTGCCGTTTTTGAGGGGGTAGAGTTTCGCTTAGCACAAAACAACATAGCAAAATGGTCAAAAATATAAAAAAGCTTAAAAAGATAAAAGTTGCCTGCCAATGAAAAGCCTGTATCAAAAGTCCACCAATGAAAGGTGCAAGCGCTGGTGACATTCCAATAAAAGGGAAAACAATCAAATAAAGTTTTCCAGCCGCTTTTTTATCCAACAAATCATTGATAATTGCACGACTTAAGACAAGTCCCGCACAAGCACCAAGACCTTGCAAAAAACGTAACACAAGAAAAGCGTGAATATGAACCGTATAAATCACACCAAGTGTCGTAAATAACCACAAGAATAAGCCCAATAGAAGTGTTTTTTTACGCCCAAAATTATCACTCAGCGGCCCATAAATGAGCTGTCCAAGTGCCAATGCCAACAAAAAAACCGCCACTGCACTTTGAATTTGAGATTGTGTCACTTGATAATATTGACGCATATCGCCCAGTGCTGGTAAAAAAATATCGGTAGAAATCAAACCTCCTGTTGATAAACATACGATAAGTATAATGAATGGTAATGTATATTTATGTTTCATCAGGAAAGTCACACTTTTTAGGTAGTTATTAAATAGTATTTAATTAAATATAATTATATTTAATGCTTATATATGCAAATAATAATTATTAAAAGTGTTATTATTTTACTTTATAAAAATATTATTTTTCTTATAGAAAGCATTTTATTTTACAAACTTCACGAGCTAAAAAGTTATTCCCTAACTAAGCTCTCCTGTACAAATACTTTGCCGTAATCTTCCGCTGCTTTTTTCATTGATATTATAAGCAAAAGCATAATCTCTCTCTCCACGGCAACAGTCCCACTTTCTATACAATATCCATCAAAGTTGATCGACAAAACGCAAAGCAGAAAAACAATCTCTAACGTCTCTACCCCAAAATCACTATGGTATAAACACGGCGCATAACACAACAATAGCTTGAAACCCCTATCAACACAAATAATTGTGTAAAAAATCTTGATCTATCCCCTATACCATAAAATATAATGCTTTCTCTGCAAACCAACTCACAACCAAATATATCTTACTCATTTCATAAAACTCTTCATCTAAGATAAATATCAAAAAATTATCGTGTAACATATTAACAAATATGATGTCATAACAATTCAATAAGCTTTTTATTTAACTTAATCCATGATCTTTTATAACACTATGAATTGAACATTACTGATATTTATTTTTATCTTCAAATGCGCCTTCTAATCTCATTTTATAAATATTCTTCCCATAAAAACAGTAACACTTTTATAAAAATAAGCAGATATACCCCCTACTTTATAAGCTAGAAACCAATAAACGATAGTATCCAGTTTTTTTAAATTATTCTCTCTCATGAGAAATTCTATGATAATATGATAATAGTATACGGATAGACCGCCTTTTTTCAGACATAAGTGAGGTCTTTTGGATTGTATAGCCACATTTTACTTCTCATAACAAACATTTGTTTAAAGTATTTTCCTATTCCTTTTTGGCGCATATCTATTCACTTTTGGAACATAATTAGCAAAAAGGCATTGTATCTCCAGCATATTCAA
>NZ_JBHIOP010000065.1:0-1396 GCF_042195625.1 Bartonella sp. AP9QHHD
AACAGACGAATCTTATGATTTTAGTGAGTGATTAAAATGTGCTTTATGAAAAGCATATGATCCTTTAAGCCTTTCAAAAGAAAGGGATTATAATCATAATAGATGCTATCAAGACCATTATGGTTATGAGTTTTGGAGGTTTAGGGGGTTTTGGAGGTGCTTTTTACGCTCCCCCCTTTACATATTTTTCAATAAAAAATAAAAGTCATTATATTTCAATAAGTTAATCTTTCAAATAAACAACCTATATTAAACACAAAACATAAATACAATCTTTAATATATATTTAAGAGGGTTTTGTAGGTGTTTTGGGGGTTTGAGAAACATTCAAAACCTATAAGTAATATAAGAAAATGAATATACATAACTCTCTTTAAACAAAGCTTCTGATAACAATAAAGCTATCATTTTAGATTACGGTATAATCTTTTAAAGGCAATGTAAAAGAAGCGTATTCACTTTAAGATGGGATTTATTAAAAATCTTAAAGCAATCCAAAGTACAGTGTTAAAAAGTGCAAAGCCTTATCTTTTATGATAACGCATATAAAATATTCTTTTAAAGATTATATGTAAGCAATTTATAAAAGGGGCATAGAACCTATAGGTATAAAACCTTATACCCGTTGTGAGTTTATCATACCCATTATGTGAGCACGCTTTTAAGTTATTCAGTTTCTCTAATTTCTAGTTTTGGTAGGTTCTTAACGATTTTCATTGTCTCTAAACTTACGGTAATAACCCTTTGAAACAACTCTAATGGATAAGCAGGGTTGCCAACGGTTTCAACAGCATAGCGATTGGCATCATTGACAATACCACTCTTTTTATCAGTCTTAACGCATTGACGCCCCATAACCCATTCAAGAGCAGGCTTGCCATTGACGATATACTCATAAGCTTCAAGAGGGATATCTGTTATGGTAATATTGCTATTGTAAATAACAGTCGATTTATCCTTTTCCTTACTATTCTTAATTTTTGCGAATTTCATTTCAGTCACATAATAGAATTTTTCGAGATTAGAGATTTCTGTCTGTTTTGGATTACCCTTTTTAAAGATCACGGGATAAGGCTCTACATCTTCATAATTCACGTGCAAATGACCTAGTTCACGTCCTGCTGTTACAAATTTCCAAAAGTCATCAGCACTCTTTACACACGGGATACGAGGCAATTCTTTAGAGAGGTTATCAGCATAACGGGCACGATAATCTTCCGAATGAAGTATACCGTAAACATAATAGAATAGATCATCCTTAGTGATTTTTTCATTAGGATAAGCTGCTTTAAAATGTGCTAATCCTTCATCAGTTATGGCATCACGCCTCTGTAAACCAACAGTTTTGTTTTCCTCTATAGAGTCTGTAAATAAAAGGGTTTGTTTCTCACTTTTA
>NZ_JBHIOP010000066.1:0-2185 GCF_042195625.1 Bartonella sp. AP9QHHD
AAGCAATTAATAGGCATAAGATATTATCAACATACAACGTATTTAAAAAATACAAAAAAATATCAAAAAAGATAAAATATTATTTGACAATAAATACGTATTTTGTTATATAAATAACCAAGTGCTGAAAACACTTAAACATCAAGCGGGTAGATTACGAAACAATCTTTCCCATATCAAAAAACTGACTATCTTTTATGCTGTGATTAGCATATATGAGAATTTTGTCGGGTGTGGTCATGCTATACAAAACCCTATGGGGAAGGCATGTCGACGGACTTGATGCCGTGTTTTCAACACCCGGCGCCTTTTTAAGGTGTCAATTGAAAACAATATTAACATCAAGGTTTTAATTATGACAAATATCTCAAAAAACACCCCCGTTATCTCTAATATTTCAAATGAAACTGCGCTTGCTAATCAACAAGAGCCTGCAAAAAAATACGAATTTACAGGAGAGACAATAGAGGTTGGTGATTATACTCTTTATCGCATTCGGGCTTTAAGGGATTTTGCTAATATAAAAGCTGGTGATCTAGGCGGCTTTATACATAAGGTTGCAAATTTAGCTCATAATGGTGATTGTTGGGTCGGTGGCAATGCCATGGTTTATGGTGATGCTCGTATTTACGATAATGCCCATGTTTCGGATAATGCAAAAATTACTGGATCTGCAAAAATTTATGAAAATGCAAGGGTCTATGGCAATGCTAGCGTGCATATTAGAGCTGAGGTTTATGGCAATGCGCAAGTATATGAGAACGCATTGGTTTATGGTGATATTTTTGGACATGCTAAAGTGTATGGAAATGCAAAAATTTATGACACTATTTATGGCAAGTTTCTTGATAAAACTAGAATTTATGGCAATGCTGAGGTTTATGATAAAGCACGTGTTTTAGGAACCTCTCAGGTTTATGATAATGCCCATGTTTATGAAAATGCTATAGTTTTTGATAATGCTAGGGTTTGCGATAATGCCCATGTTTGTGGCGCTGCTATGGTCAATAGAGAAGCCAAGGTTTATGGGAATGCTATAGTGACTGGTTATGCCCATGTTTATGATAGGAGCTGCGTTTATGACAATGCCAAGGTTTATGGCAAGGTTTATGGTGGTGCTTGGGTTTCCAATAATGCTTTAATTTCTGATAATGCTGAGGTTTATGATGATGCTCGCATTTATGACAATGCAAAAATTTATGGCAAGGTCCATGGTGATGCTCATGTCTATGGCAATGCCAAGGTAATTGGCTATACTGAGATTGGTGGTGATACCAAAATTGGTGGCAATTATAAAGAACCCGTTATCACTGGTGATATTGTTTTTACAACTGTGTAAATGACGCGCGGGCGCGGCGGGGGCGCCCCTCTTTAAACATTTCATTCTAAAATTCAAATCTATTTATAAAGGAATTGTGCTATGCAAAAAAAGTTTGCACTCACAAATGAGACACGTGTATTTAATAATCAAACTCTTTATCGCATCCAAGCATTAAGGGATTTTGACGATGTTAAGGCTGGTGCCTTGGGTGGTTTTATTGAAAATGAAAGTAACCTCTCTCATGATGGCAATTGCTGGATCTATGATAATGCTCTTGTTTTAAATCCTGCCCATATTTATGAAAATGCCAAGGTTTTTAATAATGCTATTATAATGGGTAGTGTTTATGGCAATGCCCATGTATGTGACCGTGCCCGCGTTTATGCAAATGCTCATGTTTATGACAATGCGCATCTTTCTTATAATGCTTGGGTTTATCATCAGGCGCGGGTTTATGGCAATGCAAAATTATCAGGAAATGCTCGTATTCATAGCAAGGCGGTAGTTTATGATCATGCTGTTGTTAGTGGCGCTGCTAAAATTTATGGCAAGGTTTATGGGAATGCTAGCGTGGGCTGTCATACTGATGTTTATGGCTCTGCAAGATTAAAAAGAGATAGTGATTTATATTGGGTTCCCATAAATTGTGAGGTTTATGAAAACGATACCGTTGTAAAGATTATTGAAAATAACGCTGCTTAAATAAAGCATGGGCGTTGTGGGGGCGCCTGCTTTCCAATCCAATTTTCCATTTCAAATTTTAGAAAACGTTTATCACATTAGATTGTGAGGGTATCTCTATGTGCAAAAAATACGAATTAACCAGTGAAATCAAAAAAATCAAACATGCTCTTACTCGAAATA
>NZ_JBHIOP010000067.1:0-1991 GCF_042195625.1 Bartonella sp. AP9QHHD
ATCATCTAAATTAAAACTCAAACCATGCTTTAAAGAGTTCCAAAAAGCTTCACTTTGCGTGATTTCGGGATGTTGGGGTGATGTTTCGTACCCTCCAAAATTTTCATATTCATTATCAGGAATACGTCCAATAATTTTTATATCAGGACCAAAGTCTGGTAACGTTTCCCCCCTTAACTTACCATATTCATCATCAGGAATACGTTGAATAATCTTCACGCTAGGACCAAAATTAGGAAAAGACTCTCGATAAGCATTATTATAATGAGGCATAATCTATCCCTTAACAGCTTTATATTTAATACCATTGTGGTTTAAGATAAACTTTGTTCCAGAAGGCAATTTATTAGCTTCTTCTGTATTATTCACTACTGGTGCATTTGCCCAATCCCCTTGTGACATCGGTGAATCTACAAAATATTTATCAGAGATTTCTCGGGGCGTATCTATAGGCTGACCTGTTAATGCGTTGTACAGTTGAAGATCATTATGCCTATTGAAAAAATCAAATGCTGTTTTAATTACTTTTAAAGTCCTCTCCAATCCCTCTTTATCTCGCCCAACATCCAAAGAACCAAACATTGATGATAGTGCCTGACTTTCAAAATTTGATATAGGACCAGTTCCTACTGTTCCGCTAGGACTCATCGATTTTAGATTCTCAAATACCGTCCTTAGAACACCACCTCTAATTCCCTCCAATAATTTGTCTAAGTTGTACCCATCACTTCCACCAGCTTTTTTCGTAAACCACCCCTTAAATCCTGTAGCACTACCTTTTTGAAGGAGGTTAAAAGCAGCTTTCAGATCATTTAATCCAGCTCTCAACTGCTGCTTGGTGGTGAACATATTTTTTATCCTTCTACCCTCCCATTCTTTCTGGGCTTGTAGTTTTTGATTATACTCAAGTTCTTGTGGAGACCCCTTTACCGGTCTCATTTCGCGTTCACCAGTCTCTGGATTGGTATACCATTGAAACCCCTGACTTAACTTAGGAGTATCACCACCTGTTAGCATCGCACTAAGCATTTGAGGATTACGTGCCATAATAGCAGCTTCTTCTTCACTATAGCCTTTGGACTTTAGATACTCGACGGTCTGATTAACCTGTCCTCTTTTTTCTCTTTCCATATCACCACGACGAAGATTCATAGCTGCATTCGCTAAACTTTGTGCTATCGTCCCATCTGATAATGCATAACCAATCCCATAATCTGATAATCTTTGTAAAAACTCAGGACTACGCAAGTAATCCCAAAAACTCTGTTGAGAACCAGTATCTTGGTGAGGAACAGTACTCTGTTGTGGCTGTACAGACTTCTGTGGTTCTACAGATGAAATAGGCTCTGGTAATTGAGACTGCTTTGGTTTCAATGATGCCAAATCTGAAGTTTCAATTGCATTAGGCAAAGGTTCAATACCTAAAGGATTTGGTTGTGAACCAAAGGTCGCTACTGGTAAAGAAGGGACTGAAGACGGTACATACGGTTTTCTGCCTGCCGATCTTAAAGACGAACTTACATCTGGCAAAGGTTCCATATCCTTCGATAAACCTAAAGGATTTGATTGTGAACCAAAAGTTGGTACAGATGAAGAAGGGATTAAATAAGGCAAATTATTTGCCTGTTGTTGTGCATTTTCCATACGTTGATTTTGCATTAGTATACGCGACGCGAATGGGTCCATTGCATACATAGACTTAATTAGTCGTGATAACATGTTATCGTTACTATTTTGCATAACTACCTCACTTTTTTCCTGCAAAATTAGCAATACTAGCTAAAATCCCTATAGCGTTCTTCCAAGGGTCGTTGCCTTGCATCATAGAGGCTGTATTATTATTCGTTGTCGTGCCGTAATTTCTTGCAAAGCCATGACCGGCGTTCATAAGCATATTCAACCTATTCCAACCGCTATTGTCTTGTTCCAGCCAACGTTCTCTATTGGCATCAACAAGGCGTTGATTGTGGGCATCAAGCACACCTCCCCCT
>NZ_JBHIOP010000068.1:0-2033 GCF_042195625.1 Bartonella sp. AP9QHHD
GGCACAACAATACGCCTTGGCATCATTATAAATCCAGCAATCGTCTTTTTGACTTAAATTGTCTTCATACTCTACAAAGCCGCCAAGGTCGCCTGCTTTAACATCACCAAAATCTTTTAATGCACGTATGCGGTAAAGCGTAATGTATCCATCAAACTCAATTGTTTCATCAGTAAGTTCGTATTTCTTTTTCATGGTTACTATTTCTCACGTTCTACGATTAGGGTGGAGCCACTAATTTTACAATTTCCAGCAATGTCTACACGACAGCGAATATATGCTTGATTGTAAATTTTAGCATTTCCGTAAACGTGTACACTTTCCCCTATAACAGAATTCCCATAAATCCGCGCATAGTCAAAAACCTTGGCATTATCTCGAACAGAAGCACCACCAACTTCGGCATAATCATAAACTTGTGCATTGTCATAAACGCGTGCATTCCCATAAACCCGCGCATCATCATAAACTTTGGCATCACCGTAAACGTGTGCATTGCCAAAAATCCAACAGTCTCTCTTATGGCTTAAGTTGCTCTCTTTTTCTATAAAACCGCCGAGGTCACCTTTTTTGACATATCCAAAGTCTCTTAAGGCTCTAATTCGGTGAAGAGTTCTTCCATCAAACACAATTTTTTCATCAGTAAATTCGTATTTTTTCATCTGGTTTGTTACCTAGTTGAGATTCTTTTATCGCCATCAATCCAGTCGTCCCAACATACACATGCTTCACCGTAAATTTTTGCATGACCGTAAACATGCGCATCACCGGAAACTTCTGCATTGCCGTAAACACGCGCCCTATCATAAATGTATGCCTTTTCGTAAACTTGTGCATTGCCATAAACTTCTGCATTATCAAAAACGTNTCACCGTAAACTTCTGCATCACCGTAAATGCATGGTTCATCGCAAACTTCTGCTTTGCCATAAATACGAGAATTGTTGTAAACATGTGCATAACCGTAAACTTGTGCATTTTCGTAAACCTTAGCATCACCAAAAACCTTGGCATAACCATAGACTTTTGCATAATCCCCAATCCAGCAATTACCACGATGCGATAGGTTGTCTTCTTTCTCGATATAGCCTCCTAAATCACCTTTCTCGACGTTTCCAAAGTCTCGTAATGCGCGAATGCGGTGGAGAGTTTTGCCCCCAACTTCGATTGTTTCATCAGTAAGTTCATATTTCTTTTCCATAATGATAGCCTCTTAATGCATGCTTTGTCTTTTAAGCTCTTGAGACAGCACCCCCATGCCTTTTGTTGTGATTTTTGCTGAAGGAATGACTTTTTCAGTTCCATTTTCGGTTTGAATAGTGAGGGTTGAGCAATCCATTAGTCCTTTTTGGATTTTATCCTGATAAGGCAATAAGCGATCCCCGAAAGTGCGTCGATACACCCATCCTTTTTCTGTAGGAAGAGAATGAATTGGTTTGGTTGCATTTCGAGCACTTTAGCGGCTTCAGTAAGACTGAAGAGCCCATCAGAGCGTTGCAAGCTTTCCAGAGCCATTGCTTTTGGTTTTAAATCTTCAATGATGATGTGTTTACGCTCATTTTCATTTTTTAGATGAGTTAATACACCTAACATTACTTGTGGACTTGAGTAATCGATTTGTGGTGTAACAACTTGCTTTGCACGCCGCTCGCATTCGATAAAGTATTCTCTTGCTTGCTTTCCTTTTTTATTACGCTCGACCATGGCAAGCTCTTTCGCCATGTCTAAGGTAAGATAGTATTCTACTGCTATGGCATTGTTCGCTTCCATTTTTTTGTGGAAGCGAATAAAGTCCCTTCCATCAAGGAAAGCATAGGTCATAATACGTTTTTTTATCCAAGTAGAAAAATCTTGTTTACTCTCCAAAAAGACATGTAATTCACGTGCATTTACTGTCTGAACGCTTTCTTCGTTAATGGTGTTATTTGTAATAGCGATAGGATTATTCATAATTTTACTCCATCCGATAATTTAATAAGAGGAAAGAGGGGGGCGCTTTTAAAAACGCCCTCTGTAGTATGTATAATGTGGGTA
>NZ_JBHIOP010000069.1:0-1116 GCF_042195625.1 Bartonella sp. AP9QHHD
ACGACGCATATCAGAAGAAGAAACCTTTATTTGTTCTGAGATAATACGAGTTGCAAGCTGTTCTGTTGACATCTCAAGTGAGAAGAAACCTACAATGCCCCCTTCATTTTCTTGGCTGTTATCATGACGCTTACAAGCATTGGCAATATTAAAAGCAATATTGGTAGCAAGCGATGTTTTACCCATCCCAGGGCGCCCCGCAAGGATAATCAAATCAGATGCTTGTAATCCCCCCATTTTCTCATCAAGTGTTTTGATATGGGTAGCTATCCCTGAGAGCTGTGAGGAACGCTTTTTCGCAGCGCTTGCCATGTTAAGTGCTTTTGCAATGGCTGTATCAAAGTTTTCAAACCCACCCCCATATTTTCCNATCAGATGCTTGTAACCCTCCCATTTTCTCATCAAGTGTTTTGATATGGGTAGCTATCCCTGAGAGCTGTGAGGAACGCTTTTTTGCAGCGCTTGCCATGTTAAGTGCTTTTGCAATGGCTGTATCAAAGTTTTCAAACCCACCCCCATATTTTCCTTTTTCGGCTAACTCAAATAATTGATTTTCAATTGTTTCAATTTGTTGGGAAGGTGTGAACTCCAGAGGCGCATCAAAAGCTGTATTGGCAACTTCATTGCCAAGATTAATCAAAGAGCGTCGGATAAAAAGATCGTAAATGACGCGTCCATAATCTTCAGCGTTAATAATAGTGACTGCCTCTGTGGCTAAGCGAACAACATACTGGTATACAGTAATATCTCCAACTTTTTCTTCCATTTGGATATAGGGCTTGATTGTAATGGGGTTTGCAAGATGACCATTTTGAATAATTTGTAAGACAATCTCAAAGATCTTTTGATGTAGCCTTTCAAAAAAATGTTCTGCTTTGAGAAAGTCTGAAACGCGATCGAGTGCATTATTATTAATCAGGATTGCTCCAAGTAATGCCTGTTCCGCTTCAATATTATGGGGAAGTTGACGAAAAGAAGAAGCAAAATTATCTCTTGGATTTTCTGTTTTTAGCATGTTCAATGTTCTCATTGCTTTCTTTTCCCTTGTTTGGTGCCTCGAGTGTGATTTCTGTTGTGTATCCGCTTTGTTTTTCATAGCGGTGGGTGACGGTTGCG
>NZ_JBHIOP010000070.1:0-1858 GCF_042195625.1 Bartonella sp. AP9QHHD
AGCAATACCCCAAAATCAGCCTCAAGATAAAAAGCTTGTGAACGAGCTTCAAACAGCAGTTAAATTTTTGCAACAGAGACAACAGGAGCAAATCAATGCGATAGCGCGTGCAAGATCAAAAGATGTGATACGGTAAGGTAAGAGTGATCTATATTTTTGCTTGACAATAATACGGGTATCCCGTATATATAAAATATATGCAAACAGTCATTGAAACAACAGCTTATCTCATTTCTGCAAAAGAGGAAGGTATATCGCCTGAGGAATTATTTGATATAGTTTCTTTTATTGCAGCTAATCCAAATGCCGGAGATCTTATGCAAGGTACGGGTGGCGCTAGAAAAGTTCGGTTTCCAACAAAACATAAAGGTAAAAGTGGCGGATATAGGATTATTACTTTTTTTGGTGGTAAAGATATTCCGGTTTTTCTTTTAGATGTTTACAGCAAATCGTCTCAAGGAAATTTAACCAAGGCAGAAAGAAATGAACTTAAGTGGATTTTAACCGCACTCTTAGACGAATACAAAAAGGAGAAATGATGGATAAGGCAAATAAAGCAGGATCACGTATATTACAAGGTGCACGTGAGGCTCTTTCCTATGCTAAAGGTGAAGCTGATATCGCAAAGTTTGGTATTCATATTCCTGCAAAGATTGATGTAAAAAAAATTAGAAAAAATATTGGTTTAACGCAGACACAATTTGCAGCACGGTTTGGCTTTTCTGTCGGTCGTATTCGTGATTGGGAACAAGGACGATATTCTATCGATACATCTTCTAAGATATTGCTTTCTGTCATTGAAAACGAGCCAGAAGCTGTAAATCGTGCTCTTAAAAAGGCTTTAACAGCATAAAGGAGGATTTTATATGTTGAGTGAAGAGGAAATTAAGCGACGTCGCTTTGCTGCTAAAAATGCATTAGCAAGTCAACGTTTAGAGGGGTTGGAGCCAGATTCACAGGTCGTTTCTCAGATGGAGCGGGTTATTATTGGAGAACTTGAAACAAGTGATGTAATCAAGGATCTTATGGAACGGATAAAACGTGGTGAAGTATGAGAATACAAACGATCCTTATACTGATCCTAAAACTGGTGTGATGTATAATCGGCTTGGTATTAAAGACCAAGCCACACTAAGCAGTCTGGAGTCTGCTTTTGCTTATATAAGGTCTTATGAACTTGATAGTACTCCTATTAGGGGTGAGTTTGATCTCAATCATATGAAAGACATTCACAAGAAGCTATTTGGTGACGTCTATGAATGGGCAGGAAAGATCCGTTCAATAGATATTACCAAAGGTGGTTGTTTATTTGCTTATCATCATCAGATTGAAAGCTATGCACCGAAGATTACACAGCAGCTTGCCAAAGAACAATATCTGCGTGGTCTTGATGCGGATGAATTCAGCCGGAGAGCTGGATATTACATGGGTGAAATAAATGCGTTGCATCCGTTTCGAGAGGGAAATGGACGTACTCAGCGTGAATTTATTGGTCAACTTGCTCGTGAAGTTGGTTATAATATCAACTGGGACGGTATCACGCGAGAGGAAATGACAAAGGCATCAATTGAGGCACTTTATGGTACTTCTGAATTACTGTCTGAGCTTATTCGTAAGAACCTTACTGAATTTACAAAAAATAAAAATGTTGACGTTTTGCAAAGTCTAGGAGAAAAAGTTTCCTCTTACATTGAGACCAATAAAGAATTATCGCAAAAACAAAAGGTAAAAATTACGACCCTTTTGGAGAATACAAAGACAGCTTTTAGTAGATTTGAAAAACAAGAGCACAATGTTGAACAATCGCAAAGAGATTTGAATAGGGTTTCGAAAGAAACAGAAAAAGCCCCATACCTTG
>NZ_JBHIOP010000071.1:0-2045 GCF_042195625.1 Bartonella sp. AP9QHHD
ATGGTCAGGTAGCTTACCCTCTGCGATAGAATCTTGATAGGATTTTAGGACATCAATTTGACCTTTCAATGCTAAACAAGCCAAATGCCAAATCACAGCTGGATAATAGCTATATTTTTGGATAAGCGTTTTGCTTTCTATTGATGCTTGTAAATCTTGGGCACGTGCCCATTGCATTATCCGCTCAGAGATTTTTGTCAACTCTTGCTCATTCAATATCTCTATACAAATATCAATTCCTTTATCAACCCCTCGAAAATTCTCCCCTCCAATCGTATTAAAAGATCGATAAATATCCATAGGTTGTACAAGATTACGTTGTCCACAAAAATGAATATACAAGCAAGCCAAAGAAATCTCTTCATTAGATATTTCAGCTTCGAGATGAACATTATACTGATCATAGAGATGTACAAAGCCAAAATCTAACTTAATAAAACGATCCGGCAAAACCAACCACATTTTCCCAAGCTCTGTGGCAAACCACCCTTGAATTTTAAAAATGCGAGTTGCTGCTGTAAGACTCATCGACCACTGTTTAGGTTTTTTACGCGCTAAAATGTCATCTAACTCCCCGTTTTTATAAGCTTGCGCAAAAAGAATGAGGCGCTCAATCCACCCTATTGTTTTGTAATCTGCAAATTCTGGTACATGTAATTGGGGTGTAAATTTAGAACTTTTTAAAGCATCAATATCACCAAGTAATGCTTCTGCAACAGCAGAATGATTAGCTGCTTTTTCACGTAATTTTTGTTCAATATCTTGTGCTTGCGCCCAAGCGATAACCCTATTTAAAGATTCCTTAACATGGCTTTCTGAAAGATCTGAAGCTGTAACATCGAAATCCTCTTTCTCAGAAAACAGCGTATCTTCATACTTATCCTGTGATACTTCACCACTAGCATATTCCCAAGCAAGGCAATAAGCAGCAGTGGTAAGATTAGCCGATAGCCGAAACTTTCCCCCATCATCTCCATAATCTACAACATCATAACTAATGCCTACAATGCGATCGGGAAGATGATAATGCACAAACATACTAGCATCTTCAGCACGATAAGGTTCCCAGCCAAGCGTTTTTAACATCTCTGTTACGTTTTTGGTCTGCATCGCTATTCACTTTCATTCAAAAAGTCCTGGATAATGAAAAACGTTAATGTCGGTTTTGTCTAACTTATTACTTAATTGTTCTTTAACCCATTTTTTACTAGCTTGGTTTAATTCTTTATCACTTCCTTTAAAATCTTTGAACGATTCTTGATATGCCTCTAATAACTATTTGTTATCTTTAAAAAAATTATAAATTTTCCTTTTGTGGACTCAGCATTTCCTTTTTTATATGCTTCTTTCAAAATCTTTTAGTTTTCACTTAATTTAGCATTCTTTCCCGTTTTTACTTCTCCAATGTTTATTTTACCATCCTTTATATAAACAAATTCCGCACGAAATTTTACTACCCCTTACCCGTCTTAGTTTTGAATACTATTTCTGTCTCGCATACTATACATCCTTCATCATTTAATTCTTGTTTTTTTCATCGCGTTTTTTATCATGATGCTTCCTGACTTGTTCAAATATATTACCCATTCCATCATTATTGTTTTGTGTTTCTTTATTGTTTCGGTTTTTTGTCTTATTTTTACTTTCCTTCTGAGAAGCTTTGTTTTTTTCTTCTTTGTGACTTTAGTTTGTTTTTTCGCTGTCTTCTTCTGCATTTTTCGATGCAAACAAATAGCCAAGGAAATCCGTTATAGCCGTCCCATTACTAGAGGATCCAATAAAATAGTTGCTCCGCCAGCCATAAAAAGAGACAGAGCCGCCAACTCTTCTAGTGTAAGCGACACAATGAATGCTGTTAATGCTGCTACCGCAGGAAGAAAATTATTCTCCGCAGCATTACCAGCGGCATCAGCGCCGGCATCAACATCGCCACCGGCAATGGCAGCGGCAACGCCCCCAGCAGCCCGTGCGACATCAATGGTGTGGTCTCTAAAGTCAGCAAACTGCGCATCAATCTTTGCGTTTATACGCGCTTCCTCTTCCGC
>NZ_JBHIOP010000072.1:0-1034 GCF_042195625.1 Bartonella sp. AP9QHHD
AGCTGTTAACAAAGCCCAGCTTGATAAAAGTATAGAGAAGATTTCTAATGATATTAATCTTACAAGTGCTGCTGCAGTTCTCTATGATAAAGAAAAAGATACCGTTAATTATAATAGCATAACTTTGGGTGGTGATAAGACTACAGCACCCGTTTCCCTCCATAATGTTAAAGATGGGAAAATTTCTGAAGATTCGCATGATGCGATCAATGGTAGGCAGATTGAAAAAATATCTGGAGATGTAGCAAACATTTTGGGTGGGAATGCGGAATTTAGCGACGGTATTTTGTTCGGTCCGCTCTATCATTTATCGCGCATTTCTGAAGATGGCGTAGCAGTATCTAAAGACCATAATAATGTTGGTGACGCTTTGACAGGGCTTGATGACAATATCAACAATGTGAATAGCCGCTTAACACATGTAGCAAATGAATTTACTCAGAAAATTGAGGGTGTTTCTAAAGATTCTCTATTGTGGAGTAATGATGAGCAGGCATTTGTAGCACAGCATGGAGCAGACAAAGAAAATAGCAAAATTAAGTTTCTTGCCAATGGAGACATTTCTGCTAATTCAACCGATGCAGTGAATGGTTCGCAGCTCTTTGCTACTAATCAGAATGTTAACACTGTTACAAATAATCTGACAACAATTGCTAAAAATATATCAAAGTATTTTGGTGGTGGTGCAGATGTATCTAACGGTAAGGCTCCCACTTATACAATTCAGGGTAATTCTCATAATAATGTTGGTTCTGCTTTTAATGCTGTTGATACTTCTATCACGAATATCCAAAATCAGATTGCGAATGCGACAAAAAATAGCCTCGTTAAGCAGGAGGAAAATGAAGGTACTATCACCATAGGTAAGGAAACAGGAGGTTCTATAATTAATATTGCAAATAATGCAGGCAACGATAGGACAATTTCTGGTGTGAAGGCAGCTGTGAATGGTAATGAAGCTGTTAACAAAGCCCAGCTTGATAAAAGTATAGAGAAGATTTCTAATGATATTAATCTTACAAGTGCTGCTGCAG
>NZ_JBHIOP010000073.1:0-1322 GCF_042195625.1 Bartonella sp. AP9QHHD
TTTTTTTATTTTACTCTCTCTTTTATGATATGTTTATAGCAATGCATTTTATATGCGTTTATAACCATAAAGAATGCACGTCCCCATGTCTCTTTTTATTCTGTTTTATCAGTTATATTGACAACATTATCCCTTTCATAAACCTCACATTTTTTTGGAACCAACCTTACTTTGCTTTTTTTATTGATTTTTGCATTGCCATAAACACGCCCCCAGATCGTTGCACAATATGAGATTTTAGCATTGCCATAAACAGAGCCATAAATCTCACAAGAGCCACTCACACAAGCATTGCCATAAACCTTGCCATAAATTTTAGCACGACCATTAATAACAGCATAATTATAAACTTTTGCATGGCTATAAATGCAAGCAGAGCCAGAAACCTTGGCATGACCATAAACGCGTGCATAACTAAAAACCGTAGCATCATAAGAAACATGCGCATGATCATAAATATGAGCATCAGCAAGAACGCGGGCACTATCATTCACATGAGCATTACCATAAATATTGCCATAGACAAAAGCATGGTCATAAACTTTAGCATATTGAGAGATAAAAGCTTTTCCATAGACTTCAGCATTGCCATAAACTTGACCACAGACTTGAGAAAAATGCCGTATTTTTGCATCATCATACACTCTTGCATGACCATAGACACAAGCCTCATCATACACCCAGCAATTCCCATCATGAGAGAGGTTGCTTTCCTTTTCAATAAAGCCACCTAAAGTACCTGCTTTGATATCAGAAAAGTCTTTTAATGCTTTAATGCGATAAAGGGTATGATTACCAAATACACGCGTTTCATTTGTGAGTGCAAACTTCTTTTGCATGAGCACAATTCCTTTATAGAGATTTAAATTTTTAAATGAGATGNCGAATAATGCCGTATTTTTGCATCATCATACACTCTTGCATGACCATAGACACAAGCCTCATCATAGACCCAGCAATTACCATCATGGGATAGGTTAACTTCCTTTTCGATAAAACCGCCTAAAGCACCCGCCTGTACATCATCGAAATCTTTTAAAGCTTTAATGCGATAAAGGTTAATAATATTTCGAGTAAGAGCATGTTTGATTTTTTTGATTTCACTGGTTAATTCGTATTTTTTGCACATAGAAGACCCTCACAATCTAATGTGATAAACAGTTGATAAAATTTGAAATGGGAAAATTTGAAAGAGGGGCGCCCCCGCCACGCCTGTACTTTCATTTACACTGCTTTATTGGTTAGACCCAGACAATCTCTAATTCACCATAAGGAGAGAGACGTTCAGTATAGGTTTTTATTTTAGTAGACCCGCCGACATT
>NZ_JBHIOP010000074.1:0-1478 GCF_042195625.1 Bartonella sp. AP9QHHD
CTCACTTGCTTCACCTTTGCTACTTCTTTGGCTAAAGCTAATGCACGTTCAAGGTGGTTTTTGTTGGTGCTCTCGTCAAAGCCTAGGTGATCACCTGCCGTAAAGCTTTTCTGATAAGATTGTAAGGTCTCAACATCACCCAATAAAGCAAGAGCGCCAAAATGAAGTAAAGCATAATCCGTATCGTTTGCTTTAGATGTTGCATCCCGTTGCCAAGGAACAGTGCCATAATCAGAGCGTAGCCTTTTAAAAAGGTCAATCTCTTTGACTGACCATTCTAGCGCATCATCAAGCGCCTGTGTTAAACGATCCGTAGTGACTTCTGGTTCAAAGATTTCTAATCCCTTGGCTTCAAAATTAAGCTGTATATCTGGAATATCTTCCGTGTGGGTAGGATCAATGAATTTACAAGCAGCGGAAAGAATACCGGTACTAATCATAAAGGCGCTATCAAATTGCGGGCAATCTTTGGCAACTTCGTCGTTATAAAGAATATCTACTTCACGATCAGCCAATTGATAGCTTGCCATATGGTCATTCTCATTGATTTTCTCGGTTAACCAGCCTAAGCTTTTTAAAAGTGCATGAGCACTTTCCATGGTAAGATGATCATCAGTGTCATCCGCTTCCTCTGTCGCCTCAACAGCAATAGTTTTGGAAGCAACAGATGCTGTTTGCGGATCCAAGCTTAAAATCGGAGCATTTTTAGGAAAACCTGCTCGATGACACCGTGCAAGCGTAAGAGCATTGTCGATTATGTACTTCGTGACACCCTTCACAAAACCTAAAGAATTTCCCTTTCTAAAATTCTCCTTGTAAGATTTGAGCTTTTCAACATCCCCAATAAGAATAAGCGCAATAAAATGGTGCATTATAAGATCATATTCACTGTTTGTTGGCAAAGCTGCATAATCATAAATGATTTGATTAATATTTTGCCGATCAGCCCATTCAAGAATATCCGCACTGATCTGTTTCACCTTGTCTTCAGCCAATTCAGTACTAGAAACTGTATAAACTTCTTCTACTTCTTCTTTGAGGGCTATATATTGAGGCATATTATAGAAAATCTCTTTATGAGCAGAAGAAAAGCCAAGTGTTGAAAGGGAAGCCTTAAATGCAACAATCGGCTCTTCTTCATCACTTTGAAGGTTATACATTATATTGATGATACGGTCTTTACTTATAAAATAAGCATTGCGATTGTAGTCTTTATCACGATAAACTGTCCACCCCATTTCTTTTAATTGCTCTGCAACTTTATTGAAAGTAATCAAAACTTGTGGACTAAGATGTGCTTCTGCTGCCTCTCGCTCATTAAGGATTTTCAGATGTTTTTCAGCAAATTTAACGGCATGGTTAACATACCCCTCCAGTTCTTTATCAAGATTTTGCAAATGGTCAGGTAGCTTACCCTCTGCGATAGAATCTTGATAGGATTTTAGGACATCAATTTGACCTTTCAATGCTAAACAAGC